>DOMT01000229.1 GCA_003509825.1 Coriobacteriia bacterium | reverse complement strand
GCACGCAGGCCGCTGGCAAAGGTCATGCCCGTCTTCTCGTTGATCTGCACCTGATTGATGCCGTCGATGTGATACTCCACGGGGTCTTCGAGCGTGATGAGGTTCACGCTTTCGCTGTTGAGATCCCTGATCATCGTGTACATCGTGGAGCTCTTGCCCGAGCCCGTGGGGCCCACGATCAGCACCACACCGTTGTTGTTACCGATGAGCTTCCGGTATTTTTCAAGATCATCGCCGGTAAGCCCGATACCCTGCGGGTCGAGCAGATTCTCGTCTTTGTCGAGCAGCCGCACGACCACCTTCTCACCGTGAATGGTGGGCAGGGTGTTGATGCGCAGGTCGATGTCTTTTTTCTTGATGCGCACCGCTGAGCGGCCGTCTTGCGGAACGCGCCGCTCGGAGGTGTTCATGTTGCCGATGATCTTAAAGCGCGCGATAACGCTTTGTTGCAGCTCTTTGGGCACGGTGAGAATGGTCCTGAGCACGCCGTCGATGCGCATGCGTACGAAGACCTCCTCCTCGCGTGGTTCGAGATGGATGTCGCTGGCCCGCTCCGTAGCCGCCCGTTCGATGATGCTGTTCACCAGACGGATGGTGGGCGCACTCTGGGCGTCGCTGTCGTCGTCGAGGTTTTCAGCCGAATATGCCGATACGTCGCCCGTCGGACGCACGTCACGTTTCATCTCCTCGATGGCCCGCGCCGCACCCTCGTTGCCGTAAAGCGTCGTGATGGCGCGGTGGATGGCATCGCGGGTGGCCACCATCTGAATCACGCGTTTGCGCGTTGCCGTTTTAACCGCCTCGATAGCCACGAAGTTCAGCGGATCGCTCATGGCGAGATAGATTTCCTCGGGAGTTACCCGTACGGGCACCACGTCATACTGACGAGCAACGTTTTTGGAGACCACCCTACTCAGCTCGGGGTCGATATGTATCTGCGAAAGATCGACGAACTCGATGCCGAGCTGCATCTGCAGGGCTTCGATCACCTCGGCCTCGGTGATGACCCGCTCGTCGATCAGCACCTCACCCAAACGAGCCTTGGTTTGCTTTTGTTTTGCGAGCGCGGCACCGAGCTGGTCTTCGGTGATAAGACCGGCTCCGAGCAATACATCGCCCAAACGTTTATGTTGTACTTGCGCCACTAAAACCCCAACCTTCGCCTTTGTGAGAAACGCCTTCGAACCGTCTCCCAACCCCCCCGGAGGTAAACCGGCACGGAGCCGTCTTTTACCACCCGCCTGCAATCCATCTCAAGCCCCGGCCGGCATGACCCGGGCTACTTTCATCGTTTGCTCTTTGAGTACCGTACCGTTCTTTTTTATCTGCACCGTATATTCCCATGAATTGCTGACTTTATTATATGCGGGCAATGTTGACAAATGAGGGGTAAGTTGCCCTGTTTTTGGTATAAATAGCACTTCGTCGATCGTTGTGCCGCCCTCGGGCCTTCCGCCCAGGGCGCTGCCGGTCATTGCAATGCCGCCGCCATCCGCCGCATTGGTAAGGCGTACAGGCGTGTGGGTGGAGGCGCTGATGTAGGACGCGCCTGCGATCAGACCTGCATCCGACGCCGTACCCTGCACCTCCAGCGAATAGGCCAGCTCGTCGTTGAGCTCGGCTACCGTGCGTGTGAGCAGCTGATTGGCATTTGCAAGATCCGTCATACCGGCTTNNGCCGCACCGATACCCGCCGAGACGGCGATGCAGAGCAGTCCGATGAAGATGATGCTCAGCAGCTGCTCCCCGAGCATGAAGCCCGCGGTATCCTTGAGCCGGGCGGTGAGAGTGTTGGCCGGAGTTTTTGCTTTGGCCGAAGTCTCGGTCATGGCGAGACCTCCCCTGATACGGTGTAGCGCTTGAAGTCATACCCCGCATCCTGTTGTACCTGCACCGGTATCACGATCGGTGTAGAGGCAAGGCCGCTTCCGGAGATCGTTATCGACGCATCGGAGCCCGCCTGCTGAGCGGCGATCGTGAGTTCGGCGGCGTAGATTTTCTCCATCTCGGCCTCGCTTTTGCTGATGACGGTTGTAGCCGAAAGCACGAGCGTGGCCAGCGCGGCTGCCCCCAAAGCTGCGATCAGCAAAGCCACGATGACCTCGGCCAAAGAATCCCCGGCCTCGGAGCGCAGCTTATGCAGGAGGGCCGTGCGAAGACGCGACTTCTTTGTGTGTGCACACGCACGTGCTCCATCGATCTCAGGCTTATTTTTCGATAGCTTTGCCTGCTTATCCATAATCACCTGCTCCCCGTCTTGGTGATGACAGGGCGCTCCCAGATAAGCGCAGTCAGTTTGCCGTCTTTGTATTCGGGCCGCGCCTGCAGGTAGACGGTTTCGTCGTAGGGAGAAGCGGTGTTCGAAACGGCGGTTTGCAACGACAGCAGGACCGTCACGCAGAAATCGACGTCGACGGTGATGCGCGCGTATACGGTGCCCATGTCTGCGATCCCGGCGATTTCCAGATCGGACAAGGTGACCTCATGCGGCTTCCAGGTGCTGTCGACGTTTTGCCAAAGTTCCGCAGCAACCTGCCCCCAAACAACCCGGGCGAGCTCCGCGGACTCGGGCGCGATAACGGTAGCAGTCGGAGCAACGGTCGGGGTGGCGGTGGAGACGTTCGACCAATCCCACTCCACGCGGACCTCCCGCTGCAGGGCATCGGCCATAAGCGCCGCCGCACTACTCACGGTATACTCGGCCTGCCGCGCCTCGCGGTAATTCGCCGTAGACATCGCATTCACACTCGCCGCTGTAAGCACCGTAGACCCCACCACCGCGCAGATGAGAAAAAACAGCAACGCGATAACGAGAGAGGCCCCGGTGGTGTCGGTGAGGCGGCGAGCGAGGGTGGATGTCGGACGGGGTTTATTCATTGATGGTGTATGCTCCTATTATTCCCGGCTCAGCAGGTATCATATCCGTACACAGTGCTCCGTTCGAATCGATAAGAGTCTGATTAAATCCTGCACCGTATGACGCACCCGTGATGGTACCGCGGGTGACCTCAAAGCCGTAAGCTTTACCGATTGCAATTTTCATGTCGGTCGAGTGAGACACCCATCCCTCCCGACTACCTACCCAATCCATATTGATGCCGATGTTGGATACGTTGTTGTCTTTATGCGTTAATCCGCTGTTATATAAGTAACCGGCAAGACCACCGAAGCCTGCATAGTTCTTCGTCTCCCAGGGACTGACGAGGCGACCTTCGGGTGCCGTTACGCGCATATTGACCCCGTCAACGGTATTGCTTGTAAGCGTGCAGTAATAGCTACTCCCCACCAAACCACCGACTCGCATGTTGAATACTTTGTTGCCGGCAGCGCTGCCCGAATACGAGGCTCCCAGGATTTCGATGGCGAATCTGTTGCCGGTGGTGGCAGAACTCTTCACAGAACAACCGCTCAGGGTAACGGTGCTTCCACCCGACCGTCCCAAAAAGCCGCCCGCATCGATGATCTGGGTAAGGGCGGTGGCGTCGGTAACGTCAACCGTAAGCGAACCACCGATCACATGGGAGTTCGACACCCGCACCGTAGACTGGGCATCACCGATAAACCCACCGAACCTCTGTCTCGGCTTGCTCGACCCACTCCCGTTGAAATCATGTTTCAATACGCCGTTGACAACCTTACTGTTATCAACGGTAACGGTGCTAAAGGCCCTGCCGATAAAGCCTCCCAAGTCCAAATGTGTCATAGCTTTATTGCTGGCGGCTGTGGCAACCGAAAGCACCAACCCGGCGATTTCGGAGTTCTTGATTTGCGCACCTGCCTCGGCGTTGCCCACACATCCACCGATCCTCGGATGCTCCACCGCATCGCTGATCTCGATATTGTTTAATGCTCCGTCGATGACCTTACAGGTATCGAGCGTGACCGCTCCATACATCCTCCCGGCAAAACCACCTACACCCAAGGCCGATATCGCAGCGTTATCAGCACCTGCCGAAACGGAAACCGAAGTGCGCAGTGTTTCGGAGTTTTTGATGCTCGATGTTCCCGCCTCCAGATTGCCGATGAATCCGCCGACTCTCGGATAGGTCACACGGTCTTTTACCGCTACTTCCACTTTACCGTCGGTTAAGGTGCAGCCATCGGCATCCGCTTCATATACCCGGCCGAAAAATCCGCCGACTTCCAAATCGGGGATGACGCCGGCAGTGCTCGTCATGTTTTTAACTTCGACCTTGACCTGTATATTGGCTGCCGAGCAGTTGTTTATCTTGTCATTCAAATACACATGGCCGATGAATCCACCGATCCTCGGATAGGTTATCGCATTGCCCTGAAGTGTCACATCGAGCTTGGAATTGGTTACCGAGCAGCCCTCCACCGTTACGCTGGGCCAGGCAGTGCCCATGAAAGTGCCGATATCCATGATACCTCGACGGGCGGAAGCCGTTCCGGTATCGACCGCCAACCTAACGTTGTCCACCGAGCAGTTTTTAACCACGGCACTCGTGTCGAGGTGACCTATCAGGCCACCGATTCTCGGGTCATAGGCCTCAACGTTGCCCAGAATAACCGTTACATCGAAGTTCTCAACCGAACAGTTCTCGATTACAGCACCGGCACCGTAGACATGGCCGGCGAGAAGCCCCATGCGTGTGATTCCCACGCCCGTAGTAACCGTCACCCCAGACGCACCGTTCAACAGGCGTACGTTCTTGATCGTTCCACCCCAAACACGAGGGAAGAGCCCCCCTTGCGCGCTGGTATTTACCGAGTTGGTGTCATAGGTCATTCCCGTAAGGTGATACCCGGTGATCGCATAATCGTTGCCGTCATAACTCCCGGTGAGCCAGTTGTCCTGTATGGGATATTTCTTCGGATTATCGAGGTTTTGATACCCGGTCATGTCGAAGGAATGTGTTTGCTCGAAGTGTCCGGCCCTGTAGGCGTTTTCCAACGATACCGCCGCACCCGAATACACCCTGGGCAGATAGCTCCACAATTGATCGGCGTGGCGCACCTGATAGGGGGCGTCGGCCGTACCCCAGGCGTTGCTCTCCGTCGTGGTTTTGGCAACCGCACCCGCAAAAAGGATGTTGCAGTAAAATATCTCGGTATCCCCGTTGAATTCGCACGTCATTCGTTGGTTTCCGGACAATCGGGTGTAGCGCCCGCTACGNNCCCTCCCTCGGTGAGAATGTTACCGCCGCTGAAGTTGCTGTTGAGCCTATAGGCATGATAGGTCGTATCGCCGATGTCGAGCAGAGCCGGGTTTTCATCAACCTGCACCGAGAGCCGACTGCCGTTGTCCCGAGTCGCAAAGGTAGCGACGGGGTTCGATGCCCCGTAGGGAACGATCGCGTAATAACCCCAGTTGGTCTTCTTGTTGGTATCGGGAAGATTGTTCACGATTGTGGCCGAGTCGTTGCCATCCACATAACCGTACCAGGCGGTGGGTGTGGCGCCGTTGAACTCGACGTACATCATGCCCACACCGGCGCTGTAGATGTTCACCCTACCTCTGACAACCGAGCTATCGTAGACGCCGACCCTGCTGCCCGAGGTAAGCGAAACGGTACGGGCGGTGGTTTTATAAACATCATTCGTGAACCAGATCGTTCTTTTTCCGAAAGACGATATCATCGTATTACTACGACTTTCCCCGTGCTGAGCGGTATGGGGAACATACTGGGGATTAGGCGCGGCGGCTGTCGAAGCCACCGGGGTGATGCGGTTTTCGTTGTAATAAAAGAGCGCCCGATAGAACAGGGGGTCTTGGTCATGCGGCAGGGCGAGCACTCCGTTATCGTCGATCGTAAGGTGGATGTTTTGATCCAACTCCCCCTCACGGTTGCGCTGTACCATGGCGGGCTCCTCGGCTTTACCGTCGGCAGTCCGATACCAAAGCACCGTATTGTGGGGACGATACACATTTTGGCCGAGGGTGCCCGCGTCGATGCTTTCGGCAAAACCTAAGGCCGGCGTG
>DOMT01000233.1:6103-6287 GCA_003509825.1 Coriobacteriia bacterium | reverse complement strand
CCTATCTGCCCGACCGGGTGATTCCGATGCTGCCGCATGAGATATCCGACGGACTGTGCTCGCTTCGGCCCGGTGAGGATAAACTCGCTTTTACCGTAGACATGTTGATGTCGTCGGACGGAAGTGTGGGTGAGGTGGAGTTTTATCCCTCGATGATACGATCCTCGGCACGGCTGACCTACGA
>DOMT01000233.1:215-6070 GCA_003509825.1 Coriobacteriia bacterium | reverse complement strand
TAGCCTTCAACCGGTTGGCGAAGAAGCTTGCAGCGCGCCGGGTGAAAAGAGGTGCGATCGAGTTCGACGGTGTCGAGGCGAAGGTCGAGCTCGACGATGAGGGGGTGCCCGTCGATGTCTACCTCAGACAGAAGACCGAGGCAACCTCCATGATCGAGGAGGCCATGATCCTTGCAAACGAACAGGTGGCAGCCTATGCCCTGACTCGTGGCGCTCCCATGATCTATCGCATACACGAAGAGCCCCAGCCTCTGGCGCTGGAAGAGATACAGCCCACACTGAAAGAGTTCGGCTACGTTGGGGAAGAAGCGCCGCAAAGCTCGCGCGAAGTGCAGGTGATACTGGAAAAAAGCCGGGGCAAGCCGGAGTTTCATCTCATCAGCACCTTGCTACTCAGGGCGATGAAGCGTGCCGGGTATGCGAGTGTGTTCACGGGTCATTACGGCCTGGCTTCAACGGCTTACACGCACTTCACNNCCTTGCTTCACAAGCGTATGCGCATTTCACCTCGCCGATCAGGCGCTACCCCGACCTGATGGTTCACCGTCTGCTCAAATATCTACTGGCCTCCGATCCGCTGCCCGACAACATGGAGGCTCAGCTCGACGGCATCTGCGCGCACGCCTCCGAGCGGGAGCGGGAGAGCGACCGGGCATCGGCCGAGGCAACGGCACTCAAGTTCTGCGAATATCTGGAACCGCGGTGCGGCGAGTCGTTTTGGGCCGTCATCACGTCGGTCAACAGCTACGGGATGGCGATCCGCGAAGATTCCACAACGGCCGACGGCTTCATCCGGGTCGAGGATATGGAGAGAGGCTTTTTCTATGATCCCGCATCCTATCGCTACCACAATCCGGAAACCGGTAAAAGCTTCAGGCTCGGGCAACCTCTGCGGGTAACCCTTACCGGCGTCGATCGTCAAAGCTTGCGCCTGCAATTTGTGGTAGCCTGATAGGGAAGAGTATAAGAAAGGTACACAATGAACAAAAAGGATTTGGAATTCCTCAAAGCGCTGACCGAAGCGCCTTCTCCCAGCGGTTACGAAGTTCCCGCGGCGGAGCTTTTACGTACACGTCTGAAGGACACCGCGGACAGTGTGGAGACAAACATCCTCGGGAGCGTGCACGCCACCCTCAAAGGCACGGGCACCGGTCCGGATGTCTTGATCGCCGGTCATATCGACGAGGTCGGCATGATGGTCAAATACATCGATAAAGAGGGCTTCATCAGCTTCGATCCGATCGGCGGCATCGACGCGGCGATACTTCCCGGTATGCGCGTGGATCTCTACGCCACCGGTAGTGGCGAGGCGCAAAAGCTCAGGGGCGTCATCGGCCGCAAACCCATCCACCTCATCGAGCCCGACGAGCGCAAGACCGTTACCAAGATGGACAAGCTGTTCATCGATCTGGGGCTTGCGGGAGACAGGGTCAAGGAGCTGGTGCGCATCGGCGACCCGATAACCTACGGCGTGGGTTTTGAGACCTACGGTGACGGCTTTGCGGTCGCACGTGCTTTCGACGATAAGGTCGGAGCTTGGATGGCGGTGCGAACGCTTGAGGAGATCAAAAAGGCCGGGCGCGCCCGTGGTGATGTCATAGCGGCCGGAACGGTGCAGGAGGAGATCGGTCTGCGCGGTGGAAAGACCAGCGCCTACGGCCTCGACCCTAAAATCGCCATCAGTCTGGAGGTGGGGCACGCCACCGACTATCCGAGCATCGCCAAGACCACCTACGGCGAGGCGGCATGCGGAAAGGGCCCGCTGATCGCCCGTGGCCCCAACATCAATCCGATGTTGTTCGAGCGTATGGTCGCGGCTGCGGAGGCCGAGGGTCTATCGTATCAGATCGGCCCCGAACCCAGGGCAACCGGCACGGACGCCAATATGTTTCAGGTATCGCGCGGCGGTAAGGTCGCAGGCCTGCTCTCGATCCCGCTCAGATACATGCACACCACCACCGAGGTGCTCAAGCTCGAGGATCTGGAGACCACGGTTAAGATACTCACCCGCTTCATAATGGATTTGGACGGAAACGTTGACTTCACGCCCCGATAAGACGGTCGGCAAAGCCCTGGCGAAAAACCGCCGCGCCGAGTTCGATTACTACATGCAAGAAACCTTCGAGGCCGGTATCGAACTGACCGGTACCGAGGTACGCTCACTGCGCGAGGGCGGGGGACAACTCACCGACACCTTCGCGCTGGTGCGTGGCGGCGAACTCTGGTTGCACGGCCTACACATCCGCCCCTACAGTCACGGCAACCGCGTCAACCCCGATCCCGATCGCAAGCGCAAGCTGCTGATGCATAAAAGGCAGATCCGCTACCTGGGCGACAAGGTGCAACAGGCAGGCATGGCTCTGGTGCCGCTCTCTCTCTACTTCGCCGAAAACGGCCGTGTCAAAGTGGCGGNNGACGACAAGCGCAACACCATGGCCGAACGCGACAGCAAACGCGAGGTCGAGCGAGCTCTCAAGCAACGCAGTCAGTACTGATAAAGAGACGCCGGGGCATACATTCCGCCCACCGTTTCGGCTTGGAATTCGACTCCGGACGGGCTTGAGGCGACGGCTGTAAAAGACTTTTAACACCGCAAGCGCTGGATTTCCCGCAGATATTTGGTAGCCTATCGAAAACACTTCTTGTATCTGAATATCCGAAGGAGGTGTCGAAGTGGATTTGGGTGGGTGTATCAGGGACATGCGAGAGCGCGACGGCTTATCGCAGGAGGCTTTGGCCGAGCGCATCTATGTGACGCGACAAACGATCATCAACTGGGAGGCCGGGCGCAGTTATCCCGATGTGCAGAGCCTGTTGTTGCTCGGCGCCGTCTTCGACATCTCCATCGATGAAATGGTGAAAGGGGATGTTGATACCATGAAGCACGAACTCGATGTTTATAAGTTGAAGGTGTGGAATGCGATCGCGATCGCAGCCGTAATCCTGGCTGTTCTTGTCGGGGTTCCCTTTTATGCGATGTTCGGCATGATCGGTTTGATACCGTCGCTCATTTTGGTTTCTTTTGCGATTGTCGCCGGGCTTATCGTCGACCGTATCGCAAAGAGTCACTGTCTGCTCACGTTTGAAGAAATCATAACGTTTATGAACACCGGGCGGGTTGTCGGTGGTTTGATCGCTTGGACAGATCGGCACAGTGCTCTCACGCTCGTTGTCGGAGTGCCCCTCCTTCTCTTCGGCGGCTACATCATCGGACGTCTTTTGGGTGCGTGGTCGCACTATATCGAGACCCTCATAGGCTGAGCGGCTTTTTGAAGGAGGTAGACGGGCGCGGGTCGGATAAAGGTACGGACCGCAATCTCCGTTCATGGACGAATATGTATCGATAGTAGGATAGCTACCTCTCGATATAATTCCATCCACCCGTCCGGCATATGATGGACGGACTCGGAACAATCAGCGTTTCCGAAGGTAAGTGGCCCGGGTGGGCTGTCGGATGGAAAAGAGGAGTAACCAATGGACAGACTGAAGGATAAGGTTGCAATCATTACGGGATCGACTTCGGGCATGGGTCGTGAGACGGCCTATGTATTTGCAGAGGAAGGCGCGAAAGTCATGATCGTCGGTCGTAATGCCGAGCGTGCCCAGGCGGTCGTTGACAAGATCGTCGCGGACGGCGGCGAGGCGGCCTACGTGTTGGCCGACATGAGAGACGCCACATCGGTGGAAAACATCGCGGACGCGACTTTGGAAAAGTTCGGGACGATCGACATCCTCTACAATAATGCCGGGCAGTTGAGCATCACGCCCACACTCGATCTTTCGCTCGAAGAGCTCGAGCAGGTAACCAGGGTCAACGTGAACGCCGCTTTCATTCTCTCGAAGAAGGTCGCTCCGGTCATGAAGGCCAAGGGTAAGGGCATCATCATCAATACCGGCTCCGTAGCAGGTACCGCGGCCCGTCACGGCCTTTTGGCGTATTGCACCACCAAGCATGCCGTCAACGGCCTGACCCGTGCCCTGGCCCGTGAGCTCGGCCCGGAAATCCGCGTCAACGCGATTCTTCCCGGTGCCATCATGACCGCCATGCTGGAAAGCATCGGTGGTGAAGCCGCGGTCGGAGCGATGGTGGAGTCGTCCCCGCTCAAGCGCATCGGCAACGGTAGGGAGATCGGAACCGCCGCACTCTTCTTTGCGACCGATGATTCCTCCTTCGTAACCGGACAATTGCTTCGCGTCGACGGCGGCGTGGACTGCTGATACGAATCGATGAATGTCGCAAGATAGACACCCATCGAAGGTGGATAGGAAAGCGCCGGGATATCTGAATTTCCCGGCGCTTTTGCTTGCGTTGCGTCGAAACCGTCGTCGGTATCGTCCCGCGTGCCCTTTTGCCTGACAATCGGTTATCATGGGCGACATGAAAACCACGATTTTACAGACAGGGGGAGACTTCCCCGACAATGAAGCGCTTGCCGGCGTGGCGGAGGCGGTATCTCTCGGCGCCGTTGTCGTGCTACCTACCGATACCGTGTACGGCATCGCCGTGGCGGTGGGTGAGGAGAGCACGCCGGAGCGTCTTTACGGGATCAAAGGTCGCGACGGCGACAAGGCGATCGCCTGCCTGATCGCCGGTATCGATGAGCTGTTCGTGTACGGCATCGATATTCCTGATTACGCGGTGCAGCTGGCCGACGAATACTGGCCTGGCGCCCTGACTTTGGTGGTCAAGGCATCCGGGCGGGTTCCCGAGGCCTTCAGGGCTCGTGACGGCAGCATCGCCTTGCGTGTGCCCGCACATCCCGTCACCCTTGCCATTCTCAAGCTGCTGAAAACACCCCTGGCGACTTCCAGCGCCAACCTCCAGGGACAACCACCTGCTCTCGACGTCGCGACTTTGGATCCACACCTGGCACAATCCGTGGACTTCATCGTGGACGCCGGGGTGGCTCCCGGTGGTGTCGCTTCGACGNNCATCGTATCGTGCTTGGGTGACAAGCCACACATCATCCGTGAGGGCGCCATACCGGCTTCGCGAATTCCGGTAGACTGAATCCACCGGGGTTGTCCGGGTGACGAGACGACCCTTATCACATATCATCGAACGCAGAAAAGGATGGACATGCCCGCCGAGCCTCCGCAATCAGCCCGACAATCAACCTCGCAACCCACACAACAACCCACACAACAGATAACCGTCTCCAAGGTCGCCATAGCGAGCGACCACGCGGGTGTGGCCGAGAAGGCCCGCCTCGTCGAGTGGATGAAAGGGCAGGGGATCGAGGTCTTGGACCTGGGCCCTGCAACCGATGACCGTGTGGACTACCCGGATTTTGCCGCCAAGGTGGCCGGGGCTGTAACGGGTGGTACGGTCGAGACGGGGGTCTTGGTCTGCGGTACCGGAATCGGCATGGCGATCGCGGCCAACAAGCTGCCCGGTATCCGGGCCGCCAACGTAACCTCTCCGGAGTTCGCCGCTTTGGCGCGCGAGCACAACGATGCCAACATAGTGGCGGTATCGGCGCGTTTTAGCGAACCGCAAACGAACGAACGGATTCTCGCTACGTTTTTCTCCACCGATTTCGGCGGCGGTCGCCATGCCGGTCGTGTGCAAAAAATCACCGATCTCGAAGCCGGCCCGGTCGGTCACGACGAAGAAACGGCATCCGGCGCCACCGATCGCTGAAGTCTTGCCGTGAAATCCCCGCTTTGCTCTATAATGGTTGCCCATATGATCCGAATCACAAATCTTAAACCCCACTGAAAGGTCACCGATGTCATTTACCTACCTCGGCGCACAGGACGCGGCTGTTGCGCAGATCATCAATGACGAGCTTCGTCGTCAACGCACCCAGATCGATCTGATCGCCTCGGAAAACATCGTTTCGCCGGCCGTT
>DOMT01000233.1:0-203 GCA_003509825.1 Coriobacteriia bacterium | reverse complement strand
ACGTTATTACGGCGGTTGCGAAGTGGTGGACCGGGTGGAGTCTTTGGCCATCGAGCGCGTTACCGAGCTCTTCGGTGCCAATTTCGCCAACGTACAACCGCATAGCGGCGCCAACGCCAACCTCGCGGCCTATCTGGCACTGGTTAAGCCGGGTGATACGGTACTGGGCATGAGCCTGGCGCACGGCGGACACCTCACGCACG
>DOMT01000194.1 GCA_003509825.1 Coriobacteriia bacterium | reverse complement strand
TTGATGGGATACAATACGCGTCTGGGGCTGTAGCAGGTGTGTATCTGGTTGAGACCTTTGAGGCACAGCGAGCCCTGGGATGTGGGGGCATCCGGGTGTCCCTCTATCTTGATCACTACGCCGTTTTCGAGATAGACCTTACAGGGACAGGCCTGGATGCACCCATGACAGGTCGAGTTGTAAAAAACCCGCTCGCTGCCTCCTCCGGCGCTGCCCGATCTGCTGGGCGTCGTCTGCTCCAGGCAACCCGACAGTGCCGAACCCATGGCAACGGCGGCTCCGGCCACCGTTGCAGCTTTGAGGAAAGTCCGTCGATTCATCGTTTTCGGTTCTTTCATATGCTTAACTCCTTTCAACTCCTTTTTTAAACGCTATCGGTGATTTTGTTCCAAGAACTCCTTCCCCTCGACGGTTATCTGCCAACCGTTGTTGTATACGACGATGCCGGTTGCGGCCAACTTATCCACGAAAACGCTCGGTTGTAAGGGGCGATCATCCGCCGCTTTGCCGAACATCAGGATGTCGCGGCCACGTAGCAGCTCATCGATCTGGGCAAATGAACGAGGTTCCTTGAGAAACTCCAGCACCTCCATATAGGTGTCATAACGTTCGGGAACCACGGTCAGGAGATCTTCGAGGCGGCCGGCGGGCTCGAGCTCTTTGAGCAAGATGACTCCGAGCTCACTGGTCTTAAAGGAGAAATCGACGATCTTGTCGTCGATTTCATCGGCGCTCAGACCCTGCTTGCTTTCCTCGGTGAGAATCGTACCGGCGTCGTCCAGTTCAAACAGATCGAGAGTCGATACATCCACCAACCATTGCATGAGAATGTAGGGCGGTTGTGTGATACCGTCGTACTCCGGCATATCCGCGATCATGGTCTCAAGATCCCCCAAGCGTATCCGCTCATCTCGTGCGGTCTCGAGGATGCGATAAAGCACGGGACGACACAGGGGGTTTTGGATGAGCAGGGCGCGGGCTTTTTCGAGTCTGCGTTCGAGTTCCATCATGGACTCGAGGCTGACGGTGTCGGTTTGTTTCGGACTAGAGGATGCACTTGTATGCACAGCTGCGCTGTCGGCTCGGGGCATAGCTCTTCCTTTCTCCTTGTGCTATCAGTATCCGACGGATGTGAAAAATATGAAATCTACACTTTGGGTGATAAAGCGCTGCGGCTGTATGATTTTCATAACAAAAGTGAGCTAACGCATTTTGTATGAGTGCTATGGCATGGGGAGATGGTATAAACTGTAACTAATATAAGCATATTAAACTAAAAGCATACAGGCATATTCAATACATCGATGGTAAAAGGTGGGGTACAATACTGCCATGCTACACAGCCGGAGGAGGAGAACCGAATACCCATGATAAAGTCGAGCGAAAGCACTCGCGATAATTTCGGTAAAGGTATTCTGCATGAGTTGGTGCTGCAATGGCCCGCCTTGCCCTATCTGGGTCTCGGTATCTTGTTCGCGTGGGTATCGCTTACCTATAGCGGTGCCTTATGGCTTTCCGACGTTGAGACAAACGGCGCAAATCTCTCCTCGTTGTTCATAGCTTCAACCGCCACCTATGCGGGTGTGTGCCTGATCTCACCTTTCGTTTTGCCTTTCATCCGAAAGATATTGTCAAATCCGACCGCGGTGCTTGCCATGGGTTGTATTGCCGGTCTCGGCGCTTTGTTCATAATCGCTTCCGGGCCCTACTACCTGCTCTATATCAACGAGCCACTCAGCTTTGTGCTGTTTTGGTCCGGTACGATTCTCACGGGAGCCGGCACGGCGGTCGTGGGGCTTAAATACGGTGAGATGTACGGAGGGCTTGCGCCCAGGCGTGTGTTGCTGTACATGTCGCTGTCGCAACTGGTTGTGGTGTTCATCTACTTCGTCGTCGTTGCTTCGCCTCGTTGGGCACCTGTTGTGGGCGGACCGTCCTTCGTCAGCATCTCGGCCTTTTGCCTTCTGCCGGTTCTCGCCGCGTATCTCGCCAAACCTACGCGATGTCTTCATGGGGCCACCGGGCGCGCCGGCGTAATCGGCGATGATCAAGCCCCGGAGCCGCACGACGCACGACGCACCGAGTACTCGGAGAACATGAAGGTGGTGCCCCGGGTGTTTTGGCGCTTGGTTGCGCTGACTTTTTTGCTCTCATTCGTGGCATCGATGATGCGTGGTGCGGTGGTTGATTACCATGCTCTGGCGATAACGTTCGAAGGCAGCAATATCTTGATGTTGCTCCGCTTTCCGCTGGCCGTGATTTTTATAGTGATAGCCCTGCACGTCAACGCACAAAAGATGAACTTCGGCAAGCTCTATTCGCTGGTGGCGATCATTTTGGGGGTGATGATCGCCTGCGTGCCGATTTTCGGACAGCTCAACTCGGAGCTCAGCATCCTCACCTATTTCGCCGCGATGGTGCTTGAGTTCGTGATGTGGTGTCTTTTGGCCTTCATCGTGTTTCAAAAAAAGACCTCGCCGGTTTTCATCTTCGGCTTCGGGCGCGGTGTGTTTATGCTCGGCAGCGCCGTCGGCTGGTGGTTCGGAGCGCAGATGCTGCCTCGGGTTGCCGCGATCGCAAACGAGTTCGCCTTCTACATCATCTGTGCGGGAGTTGTGCTGGTACTCTCGATCGTGCTGTTTTCCGAGCGCAATTTCGAACGCCTCTTTTCTCCCATCAGCGAAAACGAACTGTCACTCGAAGAGCTGTTGGAGCCGGAGCTGATCCACGAAAAAAGCGATGGGAAAAGTGAGGAGAAGAGAGGAAGGTTCTCCAAGAGTATCGAGCATCTTGCCGAGCAGGGGCGTCTGTCGGCCCGGGAAACCGAGGTGTTCAGGTACCTGGCCATCGGTCATGGCTCAAGCTATATCGCCGAGCAACTACAGGTATCGTGGAACACGGCCAGAACCCATACGCACAACGTCTATGTGAAGCTCAACGTACACTCCCGCCAACAGCTGATCAGCCTGATCGACGAGGCGA
>DOMT01000107.1 GCA_003509825.1 Coriobacteriia bacterium | reverse complement strand
GGGCGTTCGGCAGGGCGGCTCCGGCGTTCAAACCTTCGACAACCACACTCTTTCGTTCGGTTTCTCAGAACGAGGCAAAAAATATACAAACAACAGGGCAATTTCGCTTGGCTCCTGGCGGGCTTGAAGCTAAGCAGTTTGGATTCTCGCTGTCCGAGACAAGACAATTCGGTCTTGCGATGGGACAAAAAACGATTGTTAGTGCCAGAATCCCAACCAGTACGTTGAACCAGTATTATATTTCCAAGGGTATTGACACAGGAATCTTCAAGAAGGGAACGCTAACGGTGTATGGGGATCAATTGGGTATGTTCAATGAAGCTGTTGCGGGTACGATTAAGATTTTCCCATAGGGGTGAAGGAGGAGTTTTATGAATAAGTATCCTGATGTAGAGGTGGAGTTCGAGTTTAACGGTACGCGCCGAAATCCTGCTCGGAACGGCTATCGTCCCCAACACCAGGTCAATGAGTCGTATCTCACGTCGGGCGTCCATCATTACTACGGAGTGGATGAGGTTCCCGTCGACGGGCGGGCGACGGGAACGATAACCTTCATCACCCCCGAGTTTTACCCCGCCTGTCTGTGGGTGGGTAAGACGATCCGCATTCAGGAGGGCGAACGGGTTGTCGGACATGCGACCGTCACCAAGATTTTCAATCCGGTCTTGGAGAGATGAGTCCTGGTCAGGGAGTTTGTGTCAGCCGTGATTGTCGGATTCGCCCCGAGAGAGGTTGTCAGCACATCGATGTCCGGTCCGCCGCAGCAGATGGTGAACAACGGATCGATAAAGGTATTTCCGATCCCCTAAAGGAAAGGTAATTTGCATGGGACGAAAGGATGTAAGCCAGTTTCCGCAGATAGTCAAACAGTGGATTGAAATGGAGAAAGAGGCAAACGAGAGATATTACGCCGAACACCCGGATGCGCTAACCCTGCAGTTCGAAAATGATTTGCGGGAACTCGGGTTCGAGTTCGAGGTGCTCAGCCAGACAGAGGGATTTATGCCTGAATATAAGGAAACGCTACTTCCGATTGTAGCCAAATATTATCGAAAGGCAGAGAGTCAAAATGATAGAAAGACATTTTTAAGTTATTTCTCCCATAAGGGATTCGAGGAACTCGTTCCTCTCCTGCTCGAAAGTTTCGATCCCATGCAGCCTGACAAGGCTCTCTGGGAGGCGGGTAACTGTCTCTATGAAATCCGCTCAAAAAAGCATGTCGACGACTATTTGAAGATTATTATCGAGCCTGCATTCGGGACGAGTAGGCGGATGATCGTCATGCTCATCGGCAAGCTCAGGGTGGAAAAGGCCGTCCCTATCCTGATCGACTTGCTTGAAGACGAGGAGGTGAGACTCCACGCGATCACTGCTTTGGGTGACTTCAAGCGGGAGGAGTTTCGCCCCTATTTCGAGCGCTTCGAAAACGACAAACACCCCGGTTGGAGGAAATACTCACGCGCAGCGTTGAAGAAGCTGGATAAACAAAAGGAAAAGAATGCGAAAGACGATATGCAGCCGTAATACTCCGGAAAGGAATCGATATGACACCGAAGGAAGAGTGTGAGACGCTGCTGTAAATCATATCCGATTTTCCCGGAATAGAGGCAAAGATATGACCAAGAATGTGTTTAATAACGGATATCTGATAAAGGCACTCTATGATGATCCGAATAAATTGTATCCGCCCGGAAACCCCTGCTATCGTGGCATAGGGAAGTTTGTTTCCTGGCCACTGGAGGAATGCGATGATGATATCTCCGTCGCGTTGACGAAGGAGGCCTGGGAAAGGTGGTTCGGCTTTCAGGACGTGCTCGAGGTCGTGCCTGAAAGGGAGTACCTTGAAAGATATATCGGGCATTGCGAGGCGTCGGGCATCGAGACGAGTATCATGATGATCGAGACACCCTCCGAATTCCAAAGGGCTTGTGACTTTTTGGAGGTGGTCGAATGTCTCGGTTACGATATCGTTTCGAGTGTGGAATTCTCGCATTTGACGATGGATACCGATTATCTCGAAGGGGAGTGCTCCGCGTTTCGCGAAGTTGCAAGAAAACTCAACTCCAACGGCCTCTACGACTCTTTGGCCGATGCGTATAGGCACATGGAGGTGAGGAAAAGGCTGCTATCTCAAGGCGTGAACCTCGAGATAGCCCACTTTGGACCTTTTCCCGCACGTATCAGCGTTGTGAAGTTGGGGTGAACGAGTGACCTCCTATTTTTCCGATGTCATCCGGAGCCTGCGGGATATCGGGTTTAAGATCAATTGGACGTTGCTGAAGATCGGTTATGAGGGTCGGGATTTCTTGCCCAGATTGATATCTGCCGACGAGATAAGGCGATACGCCGAAGATAGTATCGACACGATGGAAACAGGCTACGAGTCGATTGCACGGTTCATCATTTCCGAGGGCGAGGCGAGCGTCTGCGAGGTGCTCGGGGAAATGTCTCGTCGGGAAAATGCGGATCGGTCGATACAGGCGCGAAAACTGAGGGCTTATCTGGTTCGTGAAACCCTGGCGACACTGACGAGCGACTATTTCAAGGGCTTACTCGAACTGAGCGACCTATGGGCCACCCTCGGCTTTCCGGATGACGGTCCGCACATCATCCAGGGGAGTCATAATTCGCTTTCTCCACAGGAGTATTACACGCAGGACATGTTCGAGTTGTTGTTGGAAAGACACGAGCGTTGGTTGGAGGGTGAGGTAAGAAGCATCAAGGGGATCGAAAGCAACGTGGAGGAAGTGTTTCCGGAATCCGGTTCGACGGTGTGTCAAAAAAATGACGGCCTTGGAGGAAAAAGTGATGCATGAAGGTGATGTGCGGGACAATATCGCTATAGAACGAATCTGGCAAGACGACGGCTTCTTTCAAATAAGAGTCACCTGTTCTGTGGAGATAATCTCCGCATCGGCGGATGTATATGTCGATGACGCGCTGATAGACGAACTCAGAGATAAACTCGAGTCAATTACCTCATTGTCTGAAGATGAAGTTTTTTGGGAAAGTGGGGAGCGGGGGGACGGAAGCACCACCAGCATATCATTTACCGTATCGCATGAAGACGGGTTGGGACATGTCCGGATCGAGGCGTATATGGAGCTGGAAGACGGAGGAAGTCCCAGCAGGCACAACTGCTGTTTTTATGTACGCACGGAGCTTGGACTACTGGCCGAGTTTTCCAGGAGATTGACTTATATCAAGGAGATGCGGCTGGGGACCAGGATCGAGTTGAATCGTGTCGGATGACGCTGCAAGCCCCTCACACGTTCTTTTGCTCATTTTCGCCCTTGGATTTTGCAGGCCGTCAGATTCGTCCATTTACCCGACCCGGTAGTGCAACAGCCCCTCCGCGTCGCAATCCCGCTCCGCCCGTCCGGTTTTTACCAGGTGGTCGAGGGTGCAAACTACTTCCAGGGCTATATAGAAGCGCTGGATCAGGGGGATGCTCTCCCATTCGGCGTAGGGGATGTTCCAGCTCATCTTCTGGATGAGCCGGTTGCAGTTGATGCCCGGGGTTGCACGGATGAGTTCGATCAGAGACTCCGCTCGCACCCGACGCTTCTCGATCATGATATCGATACGCTCGCTCGCCGGCCGGTTTTGCTCGTCGTGGGAGCTGAGTGCCGTTTGTACGGGCAGCTCCTTCAGGCGCAGCAGGCTGTTCGCATAGGCCGTGATGATGTCGTCGTCGCTCGAATCCCAATGCAGGCCCGACAGTCTGTCGAAGAGGATGTGATCGCCCGAAAACAAAAGCCCGCTCTCGGGTTCCCAGAGTGCCAGGTGTCCGGAGGTGTGGCCTCTGAGCTCAAGGATTTTAAAGACGGTATTTCCCACCGTGATCTGCGAGCCGTCTTCAAGGAGATGCAACCTGTGGAGCCTGGGCGTGAAGTACAGCGGGTTTTTATAGAGCCGCCGCCCCTGATCGGCCACATCCTCCGTAAGCCCCTCGGCCAACAGCCTCTCGTAGATATCCTCACCTCGCGCCGCAGCCGCAGTCGGCTCAGCGACGGCGAGGTCGGTCTTACCCAGATAGATAGCGATTCCCTGGGAAAAGAGTCGATCAAGCTGCCCCGCGTGATCCAAATGAAGGTGGGTGAGAAACACCCGCAACTTCGACTTGTCGATGTCAAGCTCACTCAGGGCCTCTTCAAGCAACTCGTACGATTCCTCATGGGGAGCCCCGGTATATACCATCAGCCACTCGTCGTCGATGTGGATGAAGAAGCTCTTCACAAAGCCCAGTCCGAAGGTCATGAGGGGGGTCTTTACACAGTAAATCGAAGGGTTTGTATGGATCTGTTCAACGGCCATGGTTCTTACCGCTCTCTATAATCGTAGGCTCGGCGACAATCATCGCCGAGCCTTGGTGTATAGCAAAAGGTTGTCATGTACCCTATTTTAACCGTAACGGTACTCGATGCCCATCGTCGGCTGCGGATACTCCCACTTACGGATGATGCTATCCCCGCAAGCGATACGACAGGTGCCGCATTCCAGGCAGCCGGCGTAGTCGAACTGCTTCTTGCCGCTTGCGTCGATTTTGTACAGCGCCGCCGGGCAAACCTTGATGAGTTTGAGAAACTCCTTGTCTTCGGGTTCGTCCACCAGCTCGATATGGGGGTTTTCCTCATCCACCTCGTATTTGTTCAGGCCCAGGTACTCGTCCACATTAACGGTGATGGGCGTGAGCTCCGTGCTTTTTGTATGACTCATAGTGCCTTCATTCCCTTCATCGCGTCGCCGACTAGATTGAAGATGCCCACGTTCTTAACGGCGGCAAGGCCCTGTTGCTTCAGGGGTTTCATGGGGCTGCCGTCGACGATGAACATGCCGTTCATGAGTTCGCGCGTGAGCACCGGATACTCGTTGAACAGGCGGGTGCAGTTTTCCATGAAGTGCGGAAACTTGGAGAATTGCCTGAGGTCCTTGAGCACGAAGTTTTCCTCCAGGGCCTTTTGGTAGGAGGCGAGTGCGACCTTCGAGGTGTCACCTGCCGCAAGGGCCTCGGCAGCTGTGCGTCCGGCGTGTTGGCCGGCGGCGATGGCAAAATCCATACCACGCACCATGTAGCCGAGGTTGAGGCACATCATCGCCGATTCCCCGGCGATGAGAACGCCGTCTGCGCACAGTGGCGGCATCATCGAGAGTCCGCCTTCGGGCACCATGTGCCCCGAGTGCTCCACCACCTTACCGCCTTTGATCAGCGGCGCCACCGACGGGTGGTTCTTGAAGTCCTCCAGCATCTGGTAGACGGGGACGGGGCCGGCGGCAACATCGGATATCGTTGCCACCAAACCGAGGGAGATCGACTCCTTGTTGGTGTACATAAAGCCGCCACCGACGCGTCCGCGGGTGCAATCTCCCACAAACAGCCAGGCGGCTCCGTCGCCCTCGGCGGCGAGAACACGGTCCTCGATGGTGCCGGCGGGCAGCGCGATGACCTGCTTGATGCCTACGGCGATCTGGGAAGCGTCGGGGCGCTTATAGCCCACAGCGGCCTCGGTGAGCAGCGAGTTCACGCCGTCGCAGAGCAGCACCACTTCGGCGGTGATCTCGTCTTCGCCCGCCTTGATGCCTTTTACGCGCCCGTCTTCCATCAGCAGGGACTCCACGGCGATGCCGTAGATAAACTCGGCACCGGCGTCCTCGGCCTTGCCTGCCAGCCAGGGGTCGAAATCGGCCCGGAGCACCGAATAGGACTCCTGTCCGGCAACCTCCATCTCCGTAGAACCGAAGTCGATGGTCATGTTGGAGTTCGGTGTCATCATCGAGATGCGCTCATGGGTGATGCGACGCTCAAACGGCGCCTCGGTGTAGCAGTCGGGAAAGACCTCCTTGAGTGCGTGGGCGTAGAGGCGGCCACCGGTCATGTTCTTGGCACCCGCGCTGTTGCCGCGCTCCACCACCAGCACAGACTTACCTGCTTTGGCCAGCTCATAGGCGGCAACGCTGCCTGCGCACCCCGCCCCGACCACTATCGCATCAAAATCACAGTCAGCCATGATGTAGTCTCTCTTTCATGTATCGGTTAGTTGAGTGCCGCTTCGAGTGCGGGGATGACCTCTTTGAGGTCGCCGCAGATACCGATGTCGGCACGCCCGAAGATCGGCGCGTTTTCGTCCTTATTGATGGCGATGATGGTGCCCGCTTTGGCACAGCCCACCATGTGCTGCATCTGTCCCGATACGCCGATGCCGATGTAGATGCGCGGCGTTACCTCGAGGCCGGATACTCCCAGGTAGCCACCCTTGGGGAACCAGTTCATGCCTTCGGTGAGCGGACGGGTGCAGGCCACCTCACCACCGATTATCGTGGCCAGGTTGCGGATCAGCTCCAGCTCGGCCTCCTCGGCAAAACCGCGACCGGCGCAGAGGATGATCTCGGCTTTTTGCAGATCGGCACCGGAGGAAGCCTCGGACGGCTTGCTCGCTACACGCTCGATGCCTTTTGCGGGGGCGGTAAAGGCCAGCTCTTCGACCACGTCGGTACCCGAAGCCTCCAGATCCTTGAACACACCCGA
>DOMT01000047.1:1606-10498 GCA_003509825.1 Coriobacteriia bacterium | reverse complement strand
GGCCGCCCTGTGGATCGGCTTGGGTAATGCGTTTATCGGAAGTCTTTTGGCCTGGTATGTGCTCGGCGCCCGTACACGCGCCATGAGTCACCACTTCAATGCACAGACGATGCCCGAGTTCTTCGGTAGTCGCTTCAACAGCAAAGCGCTGCGCATTGCGGCGGCGGGCATCATCTTCATCTTTCTAATCCCCTATACCGCCAGCGTTTACAACGGACTCTCGCGCCTGTTCGACATGGCCTTCAGCATTCCTTACGAATACGCCATCGTCGGAATGGCTCTGCTCACCTGCATCTATGTTGTGCTTGGCGGTTATATGGCTACGGCGGTGAACGACTTCGTGCAGGGTCTCATCATGCTCGGCGGTATCATCGCAGTCATCGCGGTGGTGCTTTCGGGACACGGCGGGTTTACGGCTGCGCTGGTGGAGCTGTCGCAAGTGCCCAACGATACGGCCGTGGATACCGCTGCGATGTCGGGGGCCTATACTTCGATCTTCGGCCCCGATCTCATCAATCTGATCGGTGTGATCATCCTCACCTCGCTCGGTACCTGTAGTTTGCCGCAGATGGTACAGAAGTTTTATGCGATCAAAAACACCTCGTCGATCAAACGTGGTGCGATCATCTCCACCGTCTTTGCGCTGATCGTTGCGGGCGGCAGCTACTTCCTCGGTGGCTTCGGACGTTTGGCGGGAGAGGGGGTACCGCTCACCGCCGCAGGTACGCCCGTGTACGATGCGGTGATTCCCACTCTACTCTCCAACATGCCCGATCTGCTCATCGGTCTGACGGTGGTGTTGGTACTTTCGGCATCGATGTCCACGTTGAGTTCGTTGGTGTTGGCTTCAAGCTCCACATTGACACTCGACTTCATCAAAGGCAACATCGTCAAAAGGATGAGCGACCGTTCCCAGCTGTTTACGATGCGGGTGCTGATCGTAGTCTTCGTCATCATTTCGGCGGTCATCGCCTTGGTGCAATACGGTTCCGCCGTTACCTTCATCGCCCAACTCATGTCCATCAGCTGGGGCGCGCTGGCCGGTGCGTTTTTGGCGCCGCTGCTCTATGGCCTCTATTGGAAGCGCACCACCACGGCGAGTGTTTGGGTCTGCTTCATCTTCGGCGTAGGCCTGGTGAGCATCAATATGATTTGGGGCTTCGTATTCGGAGCGGGCTTCATCGCCTCACCGATCAATGCGGGCGCCATCGCTATGCTCGCCGGTTTGGTGTTGGTGCCGTTGGTGAGTTTGGTTACGCCCAAGCCCGATAAGGCAGAGGTCGACAAAATGTTCAAGGACAGTTACGCGAATCTGCACGAGTACCCCGTCGATGCCGATTGATGGTAGCATCCGGTAAGCTGTCTTTATGCGATTGTTTGTTGCCATAGATTTTTCCGAGGAGATCAAACACGATCTCCTCGGGGTTTCGACCGAGCTCGTCCGGCAGGCGAGTGCGGGGCGGGTGATTCCCGAGGAAAACTATCACCTGACCCTGGTGTTTATCGGTGAGATCGGTAAGGGTGGCTATAGTGGTGGGGGAGAGCAGCTACGAAGCATCGAAGAGGTGATCGCCGGTGTCTGCCGGCGCAAAGCCCTCGAGGCTTTTACCATCCGTCTTGCCGGTATCGGCAGCTTCAAGAGTGTCAAGGGTCATAATTGGTGGGTAGGGGTGGAGGAACATCCGATTCTCACCGGGCTTGCAACGAGTCTCACCGACGAGCTCTGTGAGCGGGGGTTTGCCATCGAGCGCAGAAACTTCAAGCCCCACATCACCATCGGACGATCGATCGTCTGTAAGCAGCCGATCGAGCTTTACGCCCCGGAGCGTGACATCGTGGTTGATGGGATATCCCTCATGCGCTCCGACAGAAAACAGGATCGACAGGTCTATACCGAGATATTCTCACACAGATTCGGAGTCTGACGGAAGTAACACGCCTTCTTCCCCGTTGCCGCTGTCGATTCATCAACCCTTGTCGGCCGGGCGGCGGTGGCAGGTGGCTATCATATGGGCTACGTGGTTTTCCAGATCGTCGTAGATGTCGATGGCGTAAAAGCCCAGGTTTCTCCCCGACTTGACCACCCGACCTCGGGCCAGGAGCTTGTTTCCTTTAGCCGTGGAAGTGTATTCGATGGTCGAGCTGACGGAGGAAGTCGGCTCTTCACCGACGTTTGAGATGACGGCGAGGCAGAAATCCGCCAGAGTGAAGATGGCGCCGCCCATAGGGTTACCCAGGGCGTTGAGATGTTTTTCCGTGATCTCCATACTACAAACGGCGTGGTGGTATCCCGCCTCCTCGATGTTTACCCCGCTCACCTCGGTGGCGTAGCGGTCACCTTCGAAGGCACTGCGTATCGTCTCAAGGTCGGCATCTTTATCCAGCCAAGGCATGATCCATCGTCCTCTCTCCGCTGCTCGGGTCTACTCCACGGTTCCATAGACCATGCCCCAGCCGTGGCCGGAGATGGCGGAGTTCATCTGGTCGCAGAGCCTTTGACGTCCGTAGCGTCCCGGCGGCAACAGCGTGATGATCTCGCAGAGGTCCGCAGGGAAATCCAGCGCCTCGGCCAAGATGATGACATCGAGGCGCGCGACGACGGTCTTCTCCCGATAGAGGGTGTCGACCAAGCGTTGTAACAAACCGTAATCTTCTGATTGTAAAGCCATGGAGGAAGTGTATCATAGGGGCTTGCAATACGCCGACTTCGTGTGAGAAGTTATAGACCCGATTACAAAAAAGTCAGGATTTATTACCGTATGGACATCATCGAGTTACTTAAAGCGTTACTTATCGGCATCGTGGAGGGCATCACCGAATGGCTGCCGATTTCAAGCACCGGCCACATGATTCTCTTCAACGAATTCGTGACCCTGAACGTCTCTCCGCAGTTCTGGGAAATGTTTTTGGTCGTCATCCAGCTGGGAGCCATTCTCGCCGTCATTGTACTGTTTTTTCATAAGCTCAACCCGCTCTCCTCGCGCAAGGATGCTGTACAGCGTCGCTCCACCTGGGTGCTTTGGCTCAAGGTTTTGGTAGCCTGTGTACCGGCGGCGATCGTCGGCATCTTTTTCGATGATTGGTTCGAGGAGCATTTCTTCAACGCAACCACCGTGGCGATCGCCCTCATCGGTTACGGTATCGCCTACATCGTCGTCGAGCGTCTCAACGACCGCAAGGAAGCCGGTGCCTCGAAGCGCATCGGCGCACACAGTAAGAATAACCCGCTGACGGAAACCGACGAGCTTGAAAGCTTGAGCTTTCCCCGCGCGATCCTGATCGGTGTGTTTCAGTGTCTGGCGATCGTTCCCGGTACCTCGCGTTCGGGATCGACGATTCTCGGTGCCCGTATCCTCGGCGTATCGCGTCAGATCGCCGCTGAGTTCTCGTTCTTTTTGGCCATTCCCGTGATGTTCGGCTGGAGTCTTCTCAAGATCGTCAAAGCGTTTTTACTGGATAGTGTCACACTTACCGTGACGGAATGGGGTGTGTTCGCGGTGGGCATCGTCACCGCGTTCGTCATCTCCATTCTCGCCATCAAGTTTTTGATGGGATACATCAAAAACCATAGCTTCGAAGTCTTCGGTTGGTATCGCATCGTCCTCGGCGTCATCGTGTTGGTCTTTTTTGCCGTCACGGGAGCGCTGTTCGCCTAAAGCGGGGGATGGGTTTTCCGCTTGCAATTCCCGGTGGTCTGCAATAACATGTGTATATGAACAAATATTCATATACACATGAAAAGGAGTAGGCTCAATGGCAAGAGAGAAACAGCAGTTGGGGAGCGCGGTCGGTGACTCCGTAAAAACCGCGGTCGGATGTGAATTCGATGACAGCTGTTGCGGTGCCGTTATCAGAAACCAAAAAGCCATACAGCACGCGCTGCAAACGATCCCCGATGACACGCTGATATATAGGGCGACCGAGATATTCTCGGCTCTGTCCGACTCCACTCGTTTTAAGATATTGGCCGCCTTGTCGACGGATGAGCTCTGTGTTTGCGATATCGTGGAGGTCTGTGACGTTTCGCAATCCGCCGTCAGCCATCAGTTGCGCCTGCTCAGGGACCGTGGTTTGGTGCTGTTTCGCAGAGATGGACAAAAGGCCATCTACCGTCTTGCCGACGATCACGTGCGTTCGCTGATTCTGGTAGGTCTCGAACATGCGTCGGAAGCGGGGGTGTGAGATGCATGCCCACGAAGATACCGCGGTCTCCTGTTGTTCGTCGTGCTGCTCATCGTGTGCGGAGAGTGAAGATTGTGCGGCTGAAGATGCAAAGAGGCGCAGGAATACGATTCTACTCACCGTGGCAGGTGTGCTGACGGCTATCGCCATCGTTTTGCATCTGCTTACCCCGCAAAGCCCGATAGGGGAGATCGGAGCGATGATATCGGCTTCGGTGGCATCGATTGCCGGGCTTTTCATGATATTTCCGGCGCTCAAGTCTGCCGTGCTCAAACGTTCCATCGATATACACATCCTGATGGCCATCGCCGTTATCGGTGCCTGGGTGCTCGGCGAATACGTCGAGGCCGCGGCGGTGATCTTCTTTTTCTGCATCGGCGAGCGGCTGGAGGATTACGCTGTTTCGCGCAATCGCTCATCCATCGAACGACTCTTGGATCTCACGTCGCAAACCGTACATCTTATACAAGGTGATCGACAGATCGATGCTGCGGTCGAGGAGGTGTCGGTCGGCTCGCGGATTCTCATCCGGCCGGGTGAGCGCATCGCGTTGGACGGCACGGTGAGTGCGGGCGGTGCGTCCGTCGATGAGTCTCCCGTCACCGGTGAGTCGGTGCCGGTATTCAAGCAAACGGGGGATCCTGTTTATGCAGGTTCGCTATCAGTCGACGGAAAGCTGGAAATCACCACCACAGCTACGGTTGAAAACTCAACCCTGGCGCGTATCGTCGAGCTGGTTGAGGAATCGCAGAAAAAGCGCACGCCGTACGAACGCTTCATCAACCGCTTCGCCCGATACTATACGCCGCTTGTGGTCGTGGTGGCGTTGCTCGTGGCGTTGGTACCGACTCTGCTGACGGCTTTAACACCTCTGACGCTCGGCGGCATCGAAGTGTGGGGCTACCGTGCGTTGTCGTTGCTCGTCATCGCCTGCCCCTGTGCCCTGGTCATCGCAACGCCGGTGAGTGTGGTGGCCGGTCTGACGCGAGCCGCTCGAACGGGAATCCTGGTCAAGGGTGGAGCCTTTTTGGAGTTGGGCGCAAAGGTCAAAGCCGTGGCCTTCGACAAGACGGGAACCCTTACCTACGGACGACCCGAGGTAGTTGCGGTGGAAGTCTTGCCGGGTGCCGAAAGCCTCACTTCGAAGCAAGCTTGCACACTTGATGATGTCCTTGTCCTGGCCGCAGCACTGGAGCGCGATTCCACCCATCCCTTGGCTCGTGCCATCGTTGAAGCGGCGGGTGATGTTGCAGACTTGCCCACGGTGGAAGCCCTGAACGAGAGCGCGGGACAAGGGGTAAGCGCGGTGATATCGGGAAGAGCCGTCGCATTGGGATCGCCCGCTTTCATCAACGTAGTGGCTGCATCGGATGAGCGGATGAGGCGGCGTATCGCCGAGCTCGAATCGCAGGCCAACACCGTCTTGGTTCTGTCGATCGACGCACATCCCGTCGCACTTTTTTCGCTCAGAGATTCCGTTAGGGAGCAGAGCCCGTTGTTGATCGGGCAGCTCGGGGGCATGCGGGGTATCCATACGGTGATGCTCACCGGCGATAATCCGGCTACCGCGGCGGTCATTGCCGAAAAAACCGGTGTCGATGAAACGTATGCCGGGCTGCTGCCCGGTGAAAAGATGCAACGTATCGAGGAACTGAAGCGCGGTTATGCGACGGTGGCTATGGTTGGGGATGGCATCAACGATGCACCTGCACTGGCGGCTGCGGACGTGGGTATCGCCATGGGCGGTGCGGCGAGCGACACCGCCGTACAAGTTGCCGACGTCGTGCTGATGGCCGATAACATCGCCGAGTTACCGGCGTTTTTCAAGCTCTCCCGACGGGTGGTTCGCACCATCCGTACGAACATCATCTTCGCCCTGACGGTTAAGATCGCCGTCATGGTTTTCGCCGCCCTCGGAATAGCGGAGATGTGGATGGCCATCATGGCCGATGTCGGCGTCCTGCTCCTCGTTTTGCTCTACAGTCTGCGTCTGAATCTTTTTGCACCCCGCAAAGCCTGAGAATCGGCTACAATTCGCTTAATAGTGCGGTGGGAAAGGACTCATTTCCTCCCCACCGTCGAGATGCCGATTGTAGCGGCAGGGGGCTTGAGGAGTGGGAGTGAATATGTTCGAGTATTTTTTCACCTACAAAACCGAGTTACCCGCCGATGTCGTCGGTTGGCAGCATTATGATCTCGCCCACCTTTGCTTTCTGATATTTTTCGCCATCGCCACCATCGTTATGGTACGGATATATCGCGGCTGCGACGAGCGGCTGCAAAAACGCATACGCATCGCCTATGTGGTAATCATGCTTGTGATGGAGATTCTTAAGGATGCCGTATGTTTCTTTACCCTCGAGGTCTGGGATCCCGATCTGTTCCCGCTGCATATGTGCGGTATAAGTATCATCATCTCCGCCATCCACGTGATAAAGCCCAATAAATGGACGGGAACCTTGCTCTATTGCCTTTGCATGCCCGGTGCGTTCATGGCACTGCTGTTTTCCGACTGGATCATGTACCCGGTCTTGAGCTACTTCAATCTCCATAGCTTCTTCATCCACTTCCTCATGTTCTCGTTTCCGGTCCTCCTCATAGGTTCGGGTGAGATCAGACCGCGCCTTACCGATTTGTGGCGTGCGGTGATATTCCTGGTCGTCGTCATTCCACCGATATATTTCATCAATCAGCTGCTCGACACCAATTTCTTCTTCCTCAACCTGGCCGCTCCGGGCTCACCGTTGGAGCCGCTGCAGGTTCTCGGAATGCCCGGCTATCTTTTCGGTTTCATGGGGCTGGTTGTGGTATTTTGGATCATATTGTATCTACCCTGGATGATAAAGACGCTGCTGGAGAAGAGAGCCACTGCAAAATCCACGCAGGGTGAGAATTGAGGTTGCGGGCAGAATATGAAAATCGGAGTGATCAGCGATACGCACGGCCTGGTGCCTGCTTCGGTTTACGATGCCTTCGACGACGTCGAGCATATCATCCACGCCGGTGACATCGGCGGACAAAGCATCCTCGACGAACTGGAACTGATCCTCCCGGTAACCGCGGTCTACGGAAATTGTGACTATTTCGGGGACTACCTCCACGCCGGGGAGACGGCGCAGGTCACCTTGGCGGGTACACGGTTTTTCGTTGTACACAAGCCACTGCTCGTACGTGAGGCACTCAAGGGTTACGGCGGAATCGCTCCCGGAGATCCGTTGCCGCACATCTGCATACACGGCCATACGCATGTTCCTCGCGATGAATGTCAGGGGGCGGTGCGGGTATTTTGCCCCGGTTCGCCGATGCGTCCCCGCGATGGGTCGAGGCGTTCGGTGTTGGTTTTGGATGTCGAGGGCGGCAGGGTTCTCGCGGTGGACTTCAAAACGATCGAAAGGCTTACCCCACGCCCACATTAAGAATATTTAATGTGGGAAACGTGTACCGCGACTCGCACTCCTGCCCTTAAAATATATACAGGAGGAAACCNNTAACGAGGGTGTTTTCCAAACTGGGTATACAGTTTAAGCTCACCGTGCTGTTCGTCGCCATTTTAATGGTTGCAATGGTGCTCAATGTCATGTGGAGTTATTCGAATCAAACCGCTCAGGCCGAGAAGGAGATGCTGGAAAAAACCCAGATACTCAACGAAGAACTTAAGGCTGTATGGGATTTTATCGACATCAACCAAAAGCGTATCGATACCGATGCGGATGGCAATTTCAATTTTAAAAACATTTACTGCGCCATAGCGGGAAAGAGCGTGGCTGCTTTGTTTATGAAGAATACCGACTACGAAGTTCGTTACGTGGGTCTCAATCCGAGGAATTTGAACAGTCGGGCCGATGANNCAGCTTTGCTGAACTACCAAAAAACCGGTGAAAGCACCGATGTCTACGACATACTCAATCGGGGTAATGAGGAGGTCTTTCGTTATATTTCGCCGATCTACATGCAGGAAAGCTGTTTGAGTTGTCATGGCGAGCCTGCAGGTGAGCTCGACGTCACCAATTTTCCCAAAGAAGGGCTGCGCACGGGTGACCTCGCCGGGGCGGTGAGCATAGTGATGCCGATCGATATCTACATGCAGGGGATACGGCAAAATGTCCTCCAACAATCCATATATTTTTTCGTCGTGTTTGCCATCCTGATAGTGATCGCCTACTTTGCCATCACTTACCTGTTGCGACGCCTGGAAAAGACCAACGAGCTCTTGCAGCAGGAAAGCAGCTATAAATCCGACTTCCTGGCAATCATGAGTCATGAGCTGAAAACGCCCCTCACGTCGATCATCGCGTTTACCGAAATATGGGAAAAGACATCACAAGACGAGCTCAAACAGCAAAAGGCCATCACGGAGATAAAGGAAAACGGCTTCATCCTTTTGGAAATGGTCAACAATATCTTGGAAGCGGCTCGCATCGATGCCGGCAGATCGGTGCTACAGCGCGAATGGGTGGATATGGTCGATCTCATCAGTACCGTGGAGTCGACCATCGGTCCCCTCGCGGAACGAAAGGAACTCGAACTGACAACGGATGTCGCATCCGATGTTCCCCTCATCTATGCGGATTGGGAGAAGCTGAGACGTGTCTTGGAAAACCTCGTGTCCAACGCCGTAAAGTTCACCAAACCCGGCGGACGGGTGACTCTGGAGGTGTCGAGGGATGCCGATCCCGGAGTCAACGAGGTTGTAATCAGGGTCTCCGATAT
>DOMT01000047.1:0-1595 GCA_003509825.1 Coriobacteriia bacterium | reverse complement strand
GACCAATCCGCGCAGCGCAGATACAGAGGCTCGGGCCTCGGCCTCGCCGTGGTAAAGGAGCTGGTGATCGCGCATGGGGGCAGGGTGGAGGTATACAGCGTCTATAAACAGGGATCGATCTTTACCGTGCATATTCCCATTGAGAACAGGCATAACGACCTGGTGGATGGAGAGCTGATATGAAGATACTTCTCGCCGATGATGAGCCGAGCATCCAAACGTTGGTGAGCCAGATAATCGAGGATGCGGGTTATGGATTCCACGGTATCATGGACGGGAGGGAGGCGGTCGATGCGACCCTGCGGGAAAACCCCGACCTGATAATCCTGGACGTGATGATGCCGGGTCTGGACGGCTTTCGTGTTTGCAACGTGCTGCGCGATCAGGGAGTTCTCACTCCGATCATCATTCTTTCCGCAAAGGGTGACATCGTCGATAAGAGCATCGGTTTTGCCGCAGGTGCCGATGACTATCTGGTAAAACCCTTCAGCACCGATGAGCTGTTAATGCGCGTGCAGGCGCATCTCAGGCGGCACACCCGCTTCGATAGGGCGCAATCCACACATATCCGCGTGCGCAATTTGGAGATCGACATATCAAAGCACAAGCTGATGAAAAGCGGAACCGAAGTCTCCGTTACACCGAAGGAATTTCTCATACTCGTGCACCTTGCGCAGCATCGGGGCGAAATCGTTACCCGTGAGCAGCTGATAAAGGAGGTTTGGGGTGATGAGTTCGTCTGTGAGACTTCCAGCGTTGCCGTCTTCATACGAAAACTCCGTGAGAAGATCGAGGCCGACCCCTCGCATCCCGATCTCATCAAAACGGTGCGAAACGCCGGTTACATCTTTTCCGAAGATTAATAAAAAATAATATTTCCTTAATTATCCCGATATCGCTTTATGTGGGGCGGCTTTGTATGCTGTTTTGGTTATGTAATGAATTTGTCATGAATTTGAAAAAAACTGAAGGAGGATTTGATGGGAGAACAGGAAATCAGACCTATTGGCCTCACAAGGAGAAACTTCATCAAAGGTGCCGCTGCGGCTGCTGCCGTAGGCACATTGAGCGCCGGAGTTCTCAGCGGGTGTTCACCTACGACGACGAGTCGAAGTGGTTCCGGGGGTACGACGGCGGCAAATACCGAGATATTTTCGGGCGCCTGTCGTGGTAACTGTGGCGGCGGATGTTTTCTCAACATTCACGTGCGCGACGGTAAAGTGGTGCGAACCAGCGCACGCGATCTCCCCAATACGGAATACAACCGTATCTGTTCGAAGGGCCTGACACACGTGGGTCGTATTTACGGCGCGGATCGTATTTTGTATCCCATGAAACGTGTGGGCGAACGTGGCTCCGCCGATTTCGAGCGCATCAGCTGGGACGAGGCGCTGGATACCATCGCCGAGAAGTGGAAGGGTTATCGGGAGCAGTACGGCGCGAGCTCCATCATGTTCTTTTTGGGTTCGGGTAACTATGCGGCACTGAGTGGATCGTGTAACTCGGTCGGGGCCTACGCACGTTTCGTCAACACTCTCGGGTGTTCATATTGTAGTCTCGACGTTGATGCGGCGGTCGGTTTCGGCAGTCGCCGT
>DOMT01000077.1 GCA_003509825.1 Coriobacteriia bacterium | reverse complement strand
GACTCCAATGAAATGGCGTTCAAGCAGGCAGGACGCCTGGCCTTTAGGGCAGCGTGCGAAAAAGCCGATCCCTACATCCTCGAGCCGATGGCCAACATCGAGGTCACGGTGACCGATGAGTACAACGGTGTCATCCTCTCCGACTTCTCCACCCGTCGCGGTCGTNNCCCGACGACTTCGGCAACAGCATTATCAAGGCCCGCGTACCCTACAAAGAGGTGGTCACCTACGCGCGTGACCTACGCTCGATGACCCGTGGTATCGGCTCCTACACGCTCGAAATCGAAGGCTACGAAGAAGTCCCGGGCGATGTGGCCAAGAAGCTCATCGCCGAGTACCAAACACGCAGAGAAGAAGGTAACAAGTAACACCCGGCTTCATCACATAAGTTTGTCCGACCGGTTTCCGGACGCTTAAGCGCCACGGAGCCGGTCGGTTTTCATAGAGGGAAAATCGGCTTTATGGAAGTCACACTCAACAAGGAAACATGCAACGCGCTACTCACCTTACAAAAGGCGGAGGCCACCGATCGCCTGGTTTACCTACGCATGGCCAAAACCGAAAAGCACGAGAACCATAAGGCGATGCTGATTGAAATCGCCGAGGACGAAGCGAAACATTACGCCGATTGGCGAAAATACACCGGTATGGATGTGGCTCCCAACCGCCTCAAGGTGTTCTTTTACTCGATACTCACCGTGCTTCTCGGTTACACCTTCGTGTTGCGCACCATGGAGCGTGGCGAGAACAAGGCGGCGGCGGCCTACGCTGCACTCGAAGGCTCCATCCCCGAGCTCAACGCCGCCATCGCCGACGAGCAGCGGCATGAGGAGATGCTCATCGACATGTTGGACGAGGAACGCCTGCAATACGTGGGAGCGGTGGTACTCGGCCTCAACGACGCATTGGTGGAGCTGACGGGCGCGATTGCGGGCTTGACCTTCGCGCTGACCGACACCCGTCTGATCTCACTGACCGCCATCATCACGGGCATCGCCGCCACACTTTCGATGGCCGCCTCCAACTACCTCGCCGAAAAAGCCGAAGGCAAACCACACCCGCTCAAATCGGCGAGCTGGTGCGGAATCTCATATCTGATAACCGTGGCCGTCCTGGTCACACCCTACCTCGTACTCGCCGAAGACATGTATTTATTGGCATTTGGTATAATGCTTATAAGCTGCGTGGTCATCATCTTCGCGTTCAATTTCTACATCTCCGTCGCGCAAAAGCAACCCCTCTGGAGCAGATTCGGACAGATGGCCGCCATCAGTCTCGGTGTCGCAGCCGTTTCATTCGTAATCGGCCTCTTGGCCAAAAGTGTACTGGGAGTAGATATAACATGACGCTTGTCCAAATCGCCGCACTCGCCGTCTTCCTCGGTGTTATGGTGCTGATCGTCTCCGAACGCGTGCATCGGACCCTGGCCGCCCTGCTCGGCGCCGCCATCGTCATGGCCACGGGCATCATGCCCTTCAACAGCGAGACACTCGTCGAGCACGTAGATTTCAACACCCTCGGAGTTTTGGTGGGCATGATGCTCCTGGTTGCGGTGATGAAGCGCTCCGGTATCTTCGAATACATCGCCATCAAGGCCGCCAAACTGGTTAAGGGCGACCCCTGGCTGATCATGGTGGCACTCGCCGTCATCACGGCGGTGCTCTCGGCATTCTTGGACAACGTCACCACCGTGCTGCTCATCGGCCCGATGACGCTGATGATCTGTCGCGAGCTGGAGCTCAACCCCGTACCGTTTTTCATCACCCAGATCATGGCCTCCAATATCGGCGGCACGGCAACCCTCATCGGCGACCCGCCCAACATCATGATCGGCTCCGAAACCGGCATTACATTTTTGGAATTCGTCGTCGTCAACGGCCCGATCGTAGCTATCATTCTGGCCGCCACCTTGCTCTGTTTTCGCTTCATGTACGGCAAGAAGCTCGTCGTCAAAAGCGAGAACCGTGAGAACATACTGGAGATGGACGAACGCCAGGCCATCACCTCCAAGAGCCTCTTCGTCAAAAGCATCGTCATGCTCCTCGTGGTGGCCGTAGCCTTCATGCTACACGGCGTTTTGCACATCGAGTCCTCGGTGATCGCGCTTTCCGCCGCAGCCATCATGATGCTCATCGGCAGACAGGATATCGAGGAAACCATCCACGGCGTGGAGTGGAGCACCATCGGGTTTTTCGCCGGATTGTTCATCGTGGTCGGCGGCCTGGTCGAAACCGGCCTGGTAAATATGTTCGCGGAGTTTTTGGTAAGCGCCACCCACGGCGACAAGATCATCGCGATCCTGGCCATCCTCTTCGCCTCGGCGATCATATCCGCCATCCTCGACAACATCCCCTTCGTCGCCGTCATGATACCTGTGCTGCTAACGATGGGTAACTCGGGTGTCGATGTGGAGCCCCTGTGGTGGGCCCTGTCGCTCGGCGCCTGCCTGGGCGGAAACGGCACCCTCATCGGTGCCAGTGCAAACGTAGTGTTATCGGGCATTTCGAACCGTGAGGGTTACCCGATGACCTTCATCAGTTACCTCAAAGTCGGTATGCCCTTGATGCTGCTGTCCGTGATCATCAGCGCCATCTACCTGGTGCTGAGATTCGGGTTATAACAACCGTGCCATCCTGGGCGCGGCGAAGGATCCGCAATGGGAAACAAACCACACCAATCCTTTGATCCGAGCGCCCTGGCGCCCTGGCAGGGCGCGGCGATAATCCTGCTCGACCTCGACGCCTTCTTTGCCGCCGTGGAGCAGCTCGACCACCCCGAATGGCGCGGAAAACCCGTCATCGTCGGCGGTTCACCCGATAAACGTGGTGTCGTCTCCACCTGTTCCTACGAGGCACGCAAGTTCGGTGTACGCTCGGCCATGGCGTCGGCCCGCGCCGCAAAGCTCTGCCCCGATGCGATCTGGACGCCGGGTAACTTTCCCCGCTACATCGAACTCTCCAACCGCGTGATGCAGATCATGAGCGACGTCTCCCCCCGCATCCAACAGGTCTCCATCGACGAGGCTTTCCTGGACATCTCTCCGGGTCGCTTCGTCAAGGATCATCCGGTGATGTTGGCACACACCATCCGCAGCAAGGTAGCCGAGCTCGGCATCACCTGCTCCATCGGGCTCGGCACCTCCAAAAGCGTGGCCAAGATAGCCTCGGATATGGAAAAACCCGACGGTCTCACCGTGATCTACCCCGGTATGGAGCAAGCCTTTCTGTTCCCACTCCCGATCCGCACCATGTCGGGAGTGGGCAGACAGAGCGAAAAACGCCTCAACGACTTCGGCATTTTCACCCTGGGCGAACTGGCGAACGCCGACGAGGGGGTACTCAAAGGCATCTTCGGCAAGAACTCCACGATGATGCGCAACCGTTGCCTCGGCCTCAACGACTCCGAAGTGCTCTCCGATGACGAGGTGAAGTCGGTTTCCAATGAGATGACGTTTTCCACCGACCTGCGCGAGCGCGAGGAGATCAAACAGTCCATCGAGATGATATCAGCCAAGGTAGGCAGGCGCCTCAGACACAAGGGCTTGGCAGGTTATACCGTGAGCCTCAAAGTGCGCTACGAGGATCTCAGCTTCGCCAACGTACAGCACACCCTGGATCGACCCGTCGACGACGAACATGAGTTCGCACCCGTACTGGTCGAGCTGCTCGATCAGGTCTGGGAGCCGGGAACGGGTCTCAGACTCATCGGCGTTGCCGTGGCTTCCTTTCAGGAGCGGCCGGAACAACTCAGCCTGTTCGGCGACGATCTGACCGCAGGCATGGGCACGGCAGGGAAAAACGCGCCTGCAAAAACCGTCGGCGATAAAAAACAACCCCGCAAAAAACCTAAGCGCGCACTCGTGGAAGCCACCGACAAGGTCAAAAATCGCTTCGGGGAAGACGCGGTGGGATACGGTCGCGAACTACGCTTCCGAGAGCGGGACACCGGCACCATCGCTCAGAAAAAGGATGATTACAAGGATCCGCTTAACTAAAACCCCTGTTCGGAGCCATTAAATTACGCTCTGATATCCTCTATTGTAAATATATAAACAAAATAACAAATTTCTGCTAAAATCTACACTGCAAGGGGAAGCCATATGTGGACGAGGGGCTACGATATTCA
>DOMT01000035.1 GCA_003509825.1 Coriobacteriia bacterium | reverse complement strand
TGCGAAGAACCCCTTCGTCAAAGACGTCTCCGAGACGTTCGAAGACGTCCCTGCGGTCATCGACGGCCTTCCCGAATACATCGAACTCATAAAGTGGATGTATGGCGCACTCGATCGCTTCTCCAAGGGGTTTACCCCCGAATACGAATCCGAGGAATACCTCGGAGACGGTATCCAAGGATTTGAGTAGTCTTCCCCAAAACGTTCAGGACTCGTACAAAGGGTATGAGGGTAGCGGCTGGCAGGGACAGCGTCCGGGATCGACGGAAGGCACGGGGGCTGGAGGGGCGTATCATAATCGCGATGACGGCACTGGCAGTGGCGGCAAGCTACCGACTGAAGATGTTACCGGGAAGCCTATTGCTTACAAGGAATACGATGTCAATGACAGGGTTCCCGGTGCAGGCAGGGACGAGGAGAGGTTCGTGATCGGCTCTGACGGTTCGGTCTATTATTCGAATGATCATTATGCCAGTTTCGTTAAGATTGGATAATGTATTTAGGTGACAAATTCCGAGGAGGTTCTATGATGAAAAATACTATTCAGATAATTGGCCGGCAAGCAGTGCCTGAATTGTATGAGCGATATAGCTGCAAGAACGACGTATTTTTTCTAGAAATAAATGGCAGAGATATTGTGGATTGGAAGACATATGCAGATTTCATTACAGAAAAAATGCTGTTTCCAATCACAAATCCTTACAACAAAAACTCCTATTTGGATTGGATAAGAGATTTGAGTTGGTTCGATAAAAAAGAATACGTTTTGGTTATTGATCACCACAAAGAGTTTATGAGAAATGACCCTGAGAATAAAGACGATGTTTTAGAAATGTTTCGAGACATTGTTTTACCCTGGTGGCAGGGAGATGTTGAAAAGTATGTGGTGGGAGGGAAGGCCAAACCGTTCAACATCTATCTGGTGGACTGACCGTTGTGCTGAAGTAGGGACGAGTTCACATGTTTGACGAGTGATGGCGTGCTGACGGCAGATTGAAAACCGAATAGAGTTTCTGCAGGATACCGTACTCGGAAGATACACCGACACCAACTCACAGAACCGCTACGCATACGCCGAGTCCGACCCGGTGAACAACATCGATCCGTCGGGACATGCCAAAAGCGACAACGCCTACGAGTGGGCCATGTAAGAAGCGGCTGCCATAAACTCCATAGCGCAGATATCGCAGGCCACCGCCAACGCCCGGGGTTGAGTCGATTCGTGGCCGATACCTTCGTATGTCGAGGCAGTCCACCCGGGTATATGGACGGTTAAAAACCTGCTCCTGCCATGACAATTTCAGGCCGGCAGGGTATTATGGAGACTCGTAACCTACGAACAAGGAAATGCTTGGAGTTGTATTATGGGCGAATCTAAAGCCTGCCCGGTATGTGGTGAAGCGCTTGCGGAAGGTGTCATCCGGTGTGATTCCTGTGGTTTTAGTCTGAGCGGCACCACCGAGCAGATCGACATGATAGATAAAAATGAGAGCGGTCTGATCGGCGTGTGCGGCGACCGCGGTAAAGCGCGTCTGACCCTTACCAAGGGCCCCTTGAAGGGTGAGGTGTTTTATCTGGAGGATTTTCCTTTGAGTATCGGGCGAGAGCCCAGTTGCGACATCTTTTTGAACAATATGACCGTCTCCCGCGAGCATGCCGTGATCGAAAATATCGACGGGCAGATCACCGTTACGGACAGGGATTCCCTCAACGGCACCTGGGTCGACGGTAAGTGTGTCGATCATGCCGTGCTCTACGAGGACTCACTGCTTCAGATCGGCACCTTCTCGATGCGCTTTTCTTGCTCGTAGGCANNCGGTTTCAACATGAAGAACGCCCCGATCGCCGCCTCGGTGGCGTGTTTACGGGGATTTATCCATCATATTCGGGAGGAAACTTTGGGAATCAAGCAGATCAGTGCCTTCGTTGAAAATCAACCGGGTCGGTTTAAGCGCCTGACCGACATCTTGGAAAAAGCGGACGTGAGCATTCGCGGTTTTTCGCTCGCCGACACCGCCGACTTCGGCATTGTGAGATTGGTGGTGGATAGACCCGAGGAGGCGATCGCCGCGCTCGAAGCGGCGGGGGTTTTGGTGAGATCCACCGACCTCATCTGCATAGAATTGCCCGACAAGCCGGGGGCACTCGACCATGTATTTACGGTGATCGCCGAGGCGAGCCTGAACGTTGAGTATGCCTACTCGCTGGTGTCCACCTATATTGTGCTCAAGGTGGACGATATCGAGCAGGCCAAAGCCTCGCTCGCCGATCAGCCGATAAAGCTGGTGTCTCAGGAAGATCTGAAGAAACCGGTGAGCTGTTGAGATCCCATGCCACCGTAAAAAACGGCTTCGAGCCGTTTTTCCAAGCGCCGAAAACCGTCAAACTGGAGAAGAATCGTGTCCGATAAAGAGCTGAAACAACACGTCGATCAGCCGATCTACAACCCTGCATTCGAATGTATATCCCGCGAGGAGATCCGCAGCAAACAGCTTGAACTTATCAAGGCTCAAATCGAGTTAGCATACCGTAATGTGCCCTGGTACAAACAGCGTTTCGATGCCATCGGGCTTAAGCCGGGGGATATAAAGACTCACNNCAGGACCTGCGCGACAACTACCCCTACGGCCTGTTTGCCGCGCCGTTGGATCAGATCGTCAGGCTGCACAGCTCATCGGGAACCACCGGCAAGCCGATCGTGGTGGGCTATACGAAAGAGGATCTCGAGGAGTGGCGCTACTGCATCATGTGTGTTTTGCAGATGGCGGGAGTCGTGCCCGGCGACCGGGCGCAGATGGCCTTCGGCTACGGCATGTTTACCGGCGGCTTCGGGCTGCATTACGGTCTGGAAGGTCTCGGTTGTATGATGATCCCCGCAGGTTCGGGCAACACCGAGCGTCACATCATGATGATGGAGGATTACGGCACCACCGTACTCATCGCAACGCCGTCTTATGCCATGCATATCTGTGAGGTGGGGGAGAAGCTCGGCTACAACTGGGAAAAGTCCTCACTTCGCGTAGGGCTGTTCGGCGGAGAGCCCTGCACCCCCAAACTCAAGGCCGAGATCGAAAGCCGCATGCATATCTTTTGCACCGATAACTACGGCCTCACCGAGGTTATGGGCCCCGGGGTCTCGGGAGAGTGCCTTACCTCGCGCAATCAACAGCACATCATGGAGGATCACTTCTATTGGGAGGTCATCGACCCTAAAACCGGAGAGGTGTTGCCCGAGGGTGCTACGGGTGAACTGGTGCTCACGCCGCTGAACAAAAAAGGTGTTCCGATTTTGCGCTACCGCACCCATGATCTGACCACGGTCACCACCGCTCCCTGCGGCTGTGGGCGCACGACGGCCCGTATGGACAAGATTCGCAGCCGTACCGACGACATGCTGATCGTGCGCGGCACCAACGTCTATCCGAGCCAGATCGAGGATGTGTTGAGTGCCATAGACGGTGCCAGCCCGCATTACCGACTGGTGCTCGATAATGAGTCGGGGATGGATCGCATGACCCTGATGCTCGAACTCGAATCCCAGTCATTTACGGATTCTTTGCCGCAGATGGAGGATTTCCGCCGTTCGGTCGCAGACAAACTGAAGAGCGTGCTGCAGCTCGGCGTGGTGGTAAAGCTCCTGGAACCGGGCAGTATCGAGCGCTTTATGGGCAAAGCCAAGCACGTAGAGGATAATCGCAGTAAATAGCGGGTAGGCTTTGTGAGCACCACTGTGGTGGTGCTGCGTTTGCCTGCGCGAAGGTTGCCCGGCTTATGCGCCGGTACTTACTCCTGCAGCCGGGGTGGAGGGATCGGTCTTAACGCCCGTGGAGGCTGCCAGCGCCTTTTCCAGTGCCGCGGCACCGTAGAAGTCGAAGGTCGAAACCGAACACTTCACAAACACCGCGGATTTGGGTAGGGTGCGATCATCCTGACCGCCGTAATATTCGTTGAGACCTATGCCGATGAGCCGCCAGTAATACTTGGTTTCACCGACGGTGATGGTACCCTGGGCGAAGGTGTTACCGAAGTCGTCGTCTCCCTCGGACAAAAGTACCGAACCTGCGCCGTCGAGTCCCTGTAGGCTCCGTAGATGCAGAAGTTCGGATCGCAGCGGGTTGGGGTCGTTATTGGTATCCGCGGCGAAGTTGATGTACTTGAGCTGCCCCAGAGCGCCCTGACTTCCGTGCGATAAATCCAGAAACCATGCACCGTTGAAGTCTTTTTGCAGTGTATCGAAGTCGTAGGCATTGAATTCACTTTCGTAATAACCGCTCAGTGCATCCGGGGAAACACCCGCCGCCAGACGGATGATTTCTCCACCCGAAGTCCGGTCGGGGTTGTCGGTGGTGGCGCGCTCGCTGAAGTACACCGACCAGCCGTTTGCGAGAAAGGTGTTGTAAGCATCGGGAGCGGCTCCGAGTACATGGTCGAGAATGCGTGGCATTTCCGCATCGATGGCCTGCCTGGTCTCTGCGGTGGTCAGCGTGACGACGGGTTCATCGGTGGAGTTATCCATCATCGAGTTGTACATACCCACGAGCAGATAAGCTATCAGTCCTATGCCCGCAACGCAAACCAGCGAAATTGCGGCGATCAGCATCGGCGTCCAATGGTTGTGACGCCGTCCTCCGCCACGGATGCGATAGGAGTTGTCCGAGATATCGGCGCTTTGATAGTCCTCGGGGTTGGCCAGGGTTTTCAGGCGCGGTTTGTTTTGTACGCCCTTGCCTTTCACATTGCCGTAACGGCCGTTTCTGCGCCCCGCCGCCACCGTTCGCGCTCGTTTTTCGGAAACTTGGTTCGATCTTCTCGCGGCAGCCTGGATCTGTCCGGTCCGGGCCTTGCCCGGTTCTCCCGGGTTTGAAGCCGCCTTTGCTTCGGTCTGCGAAGTTGTTTTTCCGGTAGGGCCCGGCTCATGTTGCGTTGCCGGCAACGTCCGGTCGTCGGACGTTTTTTTCTTCAGCTGGTTTGCAATGAGAGCCGATGCTATGTCGGCGGTGGTGTCGGGAGAAATCGGTCGTGGCTCAACCGGCTTCGCACCGGCTTGTTTTTTTGTGCCGGCAGCGGTGTTTGTACCGGTAGAGGTTTGTGTGTTTTGCTCCTCGACCATGGGAATCTCAGGATAACCCACACCTGCGGCCGCAAAGGTCATCGTTGCATTGCTGTCGGTCGTGACAGGCTTTTTCATGGTCGGCGCGGGCTTTCGCAGCGCTTGTGGTTTCGAATCTTTCGGGGATTTGCCGGGTTTTTTGGCTGAGGACTTCGGTTCGGGGGCCTCGATGCTTACTCCCAGGCTTGCCGTCTGCTTGGGCTTGGCATCCTGCGCTTTTACGGCAGCTGTCTTTTGTGCGAGTCCGCGGTCACGGGAGTCTTCGCTTGTCCGTTTATTGCCCTCATCTGCCAGGAAGTTATTATCCTTCAAGAAAGAGTCGAGATCGAATTCGCCCGATCGGGAACCACCTGATCTAGCGGCCCTGTCTTTCATACGGTTACCTTTTCCCTCAGCAATGCCTCAATCCTGCCCGACCATTCTACAACACTTTGTCCGTAAAGTTTAAGTAAGACTGTCGAGAGAACGGAGATCGAACGGGGTCTCCTGGTAGACGTAATAGTTCAGCCAATTGGCGAAGAATTGGTGTGCGTAGGTCTTCCAGCGCAGCAGGGGAGCTTTCGTGGGATCGTCGTCCGGATAATAATTGACCGGCATCGCGATGTCCAAGCCTGCCGCGATGTCACGCTTGTACTCCTTGTCCAGCGTGTCGACATCATATTCCATGTGGCCGGTAACGTAGACCTGCCGGTGGTCTTTTCCGGCCATGATGACCGCTCCGGCTTCGGGCGAGCCGGCCAGCACTCTGAGCCCGACCTTCTCCACATCTTCGCGCAGCACCGTCGTATAGCGGGATTGCGGCATGAAGAACGGGTTGTCGAATCCGAGCAGTAGGCGAGACTCGACCCCGTAGGTTTCAAGCGGAAATACCCCCGAGATCTTTTTTTGTACCGGTCTTCTGTCGATGCCGTGGTAGTGATAGAGTCCGGCATTGACGCCCCAGCAGATAAACAACGTCGAATACACGTGTTGCTGTGCCCAGTCGAGAAGACTGCTGAGCTCACTCCAGTAATCCACCTGTTCGAAGGGTATTGTCTCCACCGGTGCCCCGGTGACGATCAGGCCGTCGTAGCGCTCGCCCAGCACCGTGCGTGAGTCGCGGTAAAAGGCCTCGAGGTGGGCGGCGGAGGTGTTTTTAGAAACGTGACCGCCCATGGCGATGAAGGTCACGTGTATCTGGAGGGGCGTGTTGGAGAGCAGACGCAGCAGCTGCGCCTCCGTGGCCACCTTGGTGGGCATGAGGTTGACGATGGCGATCTTCAGCGGGCGGATGTCTTGCGACTCAGCTCTGCGCTCCGTCATCAAAAACACATTCTCCTTGCGCAATATGTCGATTGCCGGCAGACCGTCGGGCACATTGACAGGCATCTACTTCCCTTTCGATTCATTTACCTTAAGTTATATAACCGCCCCTGATTCAAAACAGAATCCCCACATTATACCCCTTGACTGCCGCCGGGAGCCGAACGTACGCACAATCCCGGGCTACACTTAGCTTGTCTATCGGCCCCTTACAATCTTATGTTGGGTAAAAGGCTGGTCAGGGTGGATTTTTTGTGATATAAAGGGTGTTGCGTTTTTTCGCATGGACAGGCGCGGGGTTTCTTGCGGCTTAACATCAATGTAGTAATGTCGAGGAAGTGGGCTTTTGTCCCGCTTTCTTTTCGTTAGGTGGGCTTTTGATGCGCCCTCCGTTTTGAAGTATCAGAGGAGTTTTGTGAAGACGGTAAAGGAGCAAAAGCTCATCGACATATTGGAATCCGAGGCTGAGGCCAATGGGTTCGAGCTGGTGGATGTGGAGTTTTCCGGTTCGGGGCATTCCGGCACTATCAGGGTGTTTTTGGATAAGGAAGGCGGACTCACGCTCGACGATATCGTTGTCGCCAACAAATGGGTGGACGGTGTGGTGGAGTCCGACGAACCGTTTGCGGGTTCTTACACGCTGGAGGTTTCCTCTCCCGGGATCGATAGGCCGCTGCGCACCCGTGAGCACTTCGAGCGTTTCGTCGGTGAAGAGGCCAAGATCAGCTCGGAGAAGGTGACGGGACGGGCGAACTGGACCGGCATACTCAAAGGTGTGGCCGGTGATGATGTTTTAATCGAGATAGACGGGGAAACCCATCGTATCCCGATGGATAAGATAAAGAAGGCGCACCTGAAAGGTCGCATCGTCATAAACGCACGTGACGGTGAAGCCGAAGGTGCAACGCAGGAATAATAGGGCTAAAACGTTCGGGCTACGAAAACGATGCGAGGAAGCTGTGATGTCATCTGAATTGGTGGCCGCGCTGGAAGCATTGGCGGTCGAAAAGAATATAGATGAGATGTACCTGTTGGAGCGACTGGAGCAGTCGCTTGCCAAGAGTTATGAGGGTATTCTCAGGTTGGAATGGGACGCCCGCGTTACCATCAACCGCGAAACGGGCGACATCTACGTCTATGAAATGGTGCCCGTCGGTGAGCCCGATGAGGAGACCGGTGAGTGGGACGAGTTCGAGGAGCGTGACGTTACCCCGCGTGACGTCAGCCGCATTGCCGCGCAAAACGCCAAGAGCGTGATTCTTTCGATCGTGCGCGATGCCGGTCGTCAGGCGATATTTACCGAGTACTCCGACCGTAAGGGCGAGCTCGTAAACGGCACGGTGCTGCAATCCACGCCCGACTTTACCATCATCAAGATACGTGACGGTGTGGAGGCGGAGTTGCCGCACTTCGATACCAAGCGTCATCCCAACGAGCGCAACGAGAAGCCGACCAACGAGCACTATCGCCATAACCAGCGTCTCAAATCGTTGATCATCGAGGTGCGTGACCCTTCACTCATGGACACCAACGCACGTGGTGAGAATACCCGCCCGTCCATCGTGGTGAGTCGTACGCATCCCGATCTGATCCGCAGGCTCTTCGAGATCGAGGTTCCGGAGATCTACGACGGTATCGTCGAGATCAAATCCATCGCCCGTGAGGCCGGTGCCCGCTCCAAGATCGCGGTGCATTCGCGTGAGAGTAACCTCGACCCGGTGGGCGCCTGTGTGGGCCCCAAGGGTTCGCGCGTGCGCATGGTCGTCGAAGAACTGCGCAACGAGCGCGTGGACGTGATCCAGTGGGACGAAAACCCCAGCGTTTACGTGGCCAACGCGCTTTCTCCCGCCAAGGTGAACAACGTCATCGTCGATGACGACACGCATTATGCGACGGTCATCGTGCCCGATGACCAACTGTCGCTGGCTATCGGCAAGGAGGGCCAAAACGCCCGTCTGGCGGCACGCCTCACCGGCTGGCACATCGATATCAAGAGTTCGTCGTTGGTGGGCGATATCGCGCCGACGATCACGACGCTGTTTGATGAGGAAGACAGCCTGGAGAGCGAGGATGGCCGCTGCGAGTACGTTTCGCCCGACGGCATCAGATGTCGCAATCACGCCTTGCCGGGTTCACACTTCTGCCGCTTGCATGAAAACGCCGAGGAAGGCGAGCTTGTGGAGGATGATTCCGGGAAGGCGGGGGCAGTCGAGGCTGAGGCTGAGGCGCCCGGGGTCTCCCTATCCGATGCTACGGAAAACGATGAAGCCGTCGAGGCTTCGGGAAATGACGAGGTCTGATAACACGTGACCGGTGCAGCGCCACATAAAAAGCCACAGCGCTCATGTATCGCCTGTAAAACCACAGACGATAAGCGGAGCCTGCTGCGGTTCGTGCGCACCGAGCAGGGTGAGGTCGTCTTCGACGCGACGGGAAGACGCGCAGGGAGAGGTGCCTATCTTTGCGGGGAGCAACAGTGTTTTGATAGAGCGCGAAAGAACCGGTTGTTCGATCGCGCGCTCAAGGTAAAGCTGGGTAATGATGATTATGATCGCCTGGAAGGTGATTTCAAAGAGCAGAGCCGCGAAGTCGGTAAGGTTTAGGAGCTGGTCGTATGGCGAGTATGCGCGTTCATGAGTTAGCCAAGGAATTCGGTATGAACTCGAAGGATTTCCTCGAGAGATTACTGGAGATGAAAATACCGGTGAAGAATCACGCTTCAACGCTCAACGATGCCTATATCGATAGGATACGTAAGCGGCTCGGCCCCGAGTTGGCCGAGCAGGCCGCCGCCGCCGAGGCGGAAAAAGTGGCCGAAGAGGCCAAGAAGCACGCCGAGGAGGAAAAGGCTCGCGAAG
>DOMT01000156.1 GCA_003509825.1 Coriobacteriia bacterium | reverse complement strand
AACGAGACCGCCGTGGCCGATGCCATGCAAGCCCTCCAGAATGCCCTCAACGATCCCACCACCGACAATGCGACTCTCGAAGCCGCAACCGAAGCGCTGAACGATGCCGTTGAAGCCGCCGCCGATGCCAGACAGACCGCCCTCGATGCAGCAGACGATGCCATCGCGGACGCCGGTAATTCCGATAAATCCGGCGCTCAGTCGGTAATCGACGCGGTGCAGGATCTCCAGGATGCCTTGAGCGACCCGGCCGCCACCACCGATGACATCAAAAACGCCACCGATGCCTTAAACGACGCAGTGGCCAACGCCTATACGGATCGTGACAATGCCATCGCCGCCGCCAAAGAGGCCATGGAAACGGACAACACTGCGCCCGTCTCCAATGAGCCCACGGTTATAGCGGGCGCAGGTGATCTGCTTGAGATCATCAACGATTCCACGACAACCATCGATCAGATCAACGCCGAGCTCGGCGAGTTCAACGACGTCGTTGACGATGCAAAGGCCGATCGCGCCGAAATGGTCGATAACGCCCAAGACCTGATCGCCGCCATCAACGTGTCCGACACCGTCTTCGAACCCGAGGTTCGTAGCGCAACCGATAATCTCAACAACACCCTGACAAGCGGTGCCAATAACGAGCCCGGTGGTTTGAACTCTTTGATCCAAGCCGCCATCGATAAAGCCAATCAAGCTCAGAATACGGCGCAGGACATCAGAAATACCGCCGAAGAGGCGCTGGCAACCGCCCAAGCCTCCGAGGATGCCGATCATCCCGAGGTTGCAGGAGAGATGGCCGAGATCAGAACCATTCTCGCCAATCCCGCCTCCAGCAATGCCGAGATCGCCCAGGCGACCGTCGAGCTCAACGAGGCGCTTGCAAAAGCGGCCGGTTCCACCGTTTATCCGGTGTCCCCGCGTCCGCTCACCTGGACACTCGGTGGTACCGGTACGGCTTCGGCCACCGTGGACGCCGACATCTCCAAGTTCTTGCGTCTCACGCTTAACGGAGCAGAGGTATCCAAGGATAACTACAGCGTTGTCGGTGGAAGCACCATCATCACCTTCAATACGGCATACCTCAACTCGCTGGCCGTAGGTAGCTATGTGTACGTAGCTGAGTTCAGCGACGGCACCGGCACCATCCTGCTCAACGTGCAGGGAGAAGGTAGCTCGGTGCCCGCAACAGGCGATGTTAACACACTGTATCTTGCAGTGATGATTTTACTCACCCTGGTCGGAATGGCGATTATCGCCGTAGACACATACACGAGAAGAAGAAAACAACAGCACTGAAAGCCCACGAATCGACAATATAAGGATCTATGAGTTAGGAATCGAAAGCAGTTTGCAGCAGAAATCACCCACCNNGTATGCGAGGAGGTTCAAGAAATAGGCTATGCATGAATAAGCTGATATATCCACCTTGGTCGCTGAAGCGAGAGCGGCAACGACCCGAACGAAAGTACCATAAAAAAAGCACGAGGATGGTGAACCGATGTATCCACATGGAAGTCACAAAGGCATGAATGTTCCGCGAAGGGAAAAAAGCACAACAGGGGGTTATGCCCCAAACGCACAAGTAAACGTAGCACGGGAATCGGGCAACAAAAGGTGTGCCAAGGCTTGGATTTCGCTCTTGCTCGCCACTTTGCTTGCGCTCAGTCCACTCACCCAAACAGCGTATGCGATCGAACCCGATGTGGAGCCTACGCCCGCTACAACGGACGTGGCCGACGAGGCCGAACCTGCGCCGGAGATCGACGCGGCTCTGGCAGCGGAGGCGACCTTCATACAGCCCCTGGACTCGGCCCTCGTGCAAACGGTGACGCCGTTTGCGCAGACCGACTACTCTGGCAACATATCCCAGTACACCGACACCTCATCGGGTGCTGCGCGTACCAGAAGATGGGCTCCTTCCGACTTTCCGGGTAATAACAACTTGGGCAGAGACCCCGAAAATGGCGGCTACTACCAGTTAGCCCGCGATCGCGCTCAGGTGTACTCCTGGGTAACCATGCCCATCACCCCAACCGCAGAGGCCGACTGGAGTATCGACGGTTACTTCAAGCCCGATAGAATCCCTTCCAACGGCGCCAGCAACGGTGGTGACTTTCTCGGAATCAACGTCTATCCCAAAGACGGTGATACGGCAGCCAACGGTGCCGTCTCCGGCGGTGGTGGCTCGCTCGGTCTTATGAACACGCCTAATTCCTACGGCCTCAATCTCGACTTTATTCAAAACACCAACTACGGCGACCCGTCACCCGGCCCCTTCGGGGCATTTCGCTGGACGGATTCCAGCTCGGGTAACCTTGCCTGGATGGGCAACCGCAGCAATCTCTATACCAGAAGCGGCAACATAACCGGCTCGGCGGACATGAGAAACTGGAAACTACCCATCAAGTACACCCTTACCTATCACTACAATGGCGGTAATCCCTACTTTACCGGTGGTCTCGACGACAAAAACGGTAACAGCTGGACCTTTGACACCCGTAGTACCGGTGGAGACTCCCTGCCCATTACCGTGCCTACCTCGCGCTACTGGAACGTGGTACTTATCTCGGCCAACGGTAGCAACTATCAAAACACCATCGGCTCCCTCGATAATTTCAGCGGCCAGATTGCAGCAACCACTAACCGCGTGCGTTACTATCTTGATGGCACCACCACAGAGATTGCTCCTTCCACCACGATTTTGGGTGGTGTGGGAGAAACCATCACCATACGCGGGGCAGACAATAACGACAGCTCAAGTTCTACCTTCTCTTTTAATGGTAATGTTCCGGTTGGTGTGCAGTCCCAATACGCTAACGGGTACCATGCCAAGCGTATCATTGACGGGAACGACCAAACAACTGCTAAGTTCACCTTTGTCAAAAACGATGCAGGTCCGTATGAGGTGTATACGCGTTTTTCCATCTTCTACGC
>DOMT01000065.1:637-5779 GCA_003509825.1 Coriobacteriia bacterium | reverse complement strand
CTCGATGCGGTGCTGGAGGAGTTCGATGCCGTCGTCGGACTGGGCAGGCTCAAGGCCATCCATCTCAACGACAGCATGAACCCCCTGGGTAGCGGCAAGGATCGCCACGAAAAGATCGGCAAGGGCCACATCGGCCTGGAGGCCATGACCCGGATCATTAATCACCCTGCCCTGAGGGATCTACCGTTTTACCTGGAGACCCCCAACGAGATCGAGGGTTACAAGCAGGAGATCGCACTGCTGCAAGGCCTTGCAGGCGCGGAAAGCCTCCCCACGCTGCACAACCAAACAAGAGATGGGCGTTTGGAGCGTCAATTGAGGTCGGGAGTCGAGTAAGACAACAGCCTCACGTGTACCTCAAGGTGAATCAGCCCTCTCCGTCTCATTGACGTAATCTATGATTTCCTGACGTGTATGGCGGTCGGTTTTCCGATACAGGCTCTTAACGTGCGTGCGCACCGTACTCGTCGAAATAAAAAGGACCGCGGCGATCTTCTTTATGCTGTGCCCCTGTGAAATGAAATAGAGCATATCCGTCTCCCGCGCCGTAAGCTTACAGGACTCGGCGATTCGCATGCACGCCTCTCGCCGTGGCTCGTAACCGGGCTCCTGTCGCTGTGAAACCTGATGCGGCGAGGTCGCCGAAAATGCCCGCGTGCCCAAAAAAGCAAAGGAACCCAGCAGGAGGACGAAGGCCATCAGAAGCGCCGATATGCCCGCGTTATCCTTGTAAAAACCGGGATCCTGCGTCGTAAAGAAGGGAATGAAGTAATTCGTTAAAACCCCCGACACGCTATCGGTGATGAGAAAGAATACGCACAGGAGAAAGAGTGGGTCGGCTTTTTGCCGCCGGGCCACATTGACGATGGCCACCCAGAGGAAAAATCCCAAAAAAGTACGGCTCACCACCACGATCTCGGAATCGAAGGAAGCGGTTTCGGGCAGCAGTGCAGCGGTGATGAACAGTCCGACGAAAAATATCAGCACGAACACTATCCAAACCACGTTGATGAGGCGCTCACTTTGTGTCGAGACAAAGACCGCCAAGCATAAAATGAGCGAGAGAATGATCGACATTACGGGGCGAAGCGAATTCTCGACGGAAGGCAGGTAGCCCATCACGCCGATGGAGTTCAGACCTCGCACAACGCTACCGACGAGCAAAAAGAGCACCAGTATCAATACGATCCCCATGATCGGAAAGGTCATACCGGATTGCGTAAACGGCTGCCACTCCACCACCCTCTTATTGAGAAAATACCAAGAGAGACCGCTCGCGAGCGGTCCGACGACGGGTAGGAAGGCGTTGAGCGGATGAGGAAGCCAAGTGCAAAGCGAAATCACGAAGCTCAGGAGAAAAGCAAGTGCCAGATAAAATACGATCCGCTTATCATGACTCTCGGCAACCACCCTTCCCCAGGCAACGGTGATCACGGTGGTGTGCGCGGCCAACACCAAGGCGGCGATGAGTCCGATGATAGGCGAATCGAGTTCGACGGAACGCAGAAACACCAAAATGATCGCCATGAGGGACGCGAGGAAGGAAATCCCCGGAACGAGCCGCGAGTGTGAGCTCAGTAAAACATCGAAGCGCTTCGAGCGCAAGGCGACGACCACGGCAAAAACCGAAAGCGCGACGAGGAAAACGAGCAAGGTGTAGGTCTGCGAGAAATCCCCTGCGGTAGCGCCGAGGCCCAAAACGCCGAGATAATGGTTGCGAAACATCGGCCAATAAAACAGCATGCCGACCACCGTGAGAAAACCTTGCAGCGCTGAGCCTCTCTCTGATGCCGCGGCCATAGCCGGACTCCTCTCCATCCACCATACCCGGGTTCACAGCTCCGCCCGACCGTGAACAGCATTGCCCCAATAAGCATGGATACACCCCGTGAATTAAAGATTTTACCAAAACGAAGACCGAAACAGCGCAAGGAGTTGAATCCCCCCTATTTTGCGGGAGGGCTTACACCAAGCTCCCCGATACCAGGGGAAGATCATGCCTGCGACGCATGGTAGCCTAAAGAACATGGAAAGGACTTTTATCATTGATCAGGAGGAGCAGAATATGGAAAACAAAGCGAATGTGTCCAGGCGTGATTTTCTAAAGGGTGCCGCCATCGGAACAGGAGTCGTCGGCGCCGCCTCTATGGGCATGCTGGCAGGCTGTGCGCCGTCGGGCAGTAGCTCACAGGGCTCGGGTGGATCGTCCGGCGCCCGAAGCTACCCCTNNCGGCATACTCGACGCGCAAGACATCGAAAATTCACTTTTCGAGGTTGAGGCGATTACAAGCTTTATCGATGAGAAGACTTACGACGTTGTTGTCATCGGAGCGGGAACCGCCGGAATACCGGCCCTCATCAGTGCCCTGGAGGAGGGTGCAACCGCCTGCTGTCTACAAAAAGAGGACAAGGCCATCTCCCAGGGCAACGGGGCGGGCGCCGTCATACTCGAACAATCCGACGAGCTCGGTATACAAAAGTGGATGCAGGGCTATCGTGCAGACAACGAGTACCGTATGAATATGGAACTCTTCAGATTTTTCGTCGACTACTCCGGTGAAACCCTGTGTTGGACGGACAAGATCGCCGCGGCGATAGGGTTTCCCGCCGCATCGCACTCCACCTCCGCCTCAACCCAATACGCCGATGGCGGGCAGATCGCCTACGCCATGCACACTTTCGGCCCCAAACCCCTCAGCATGCTCGAGCTCATCCAGAAAATGGCCGACTATGCCGTTGAACAGGGCGCAGACATCTACTACAAGACCCCCGGCGTACAGCTCATCCAGGCCGAGGACGGTGCGGCGATCGGCGTCGTAGGTAAAAGCGCGGACGGTTACATCAAATTCAACGCCAACAAAGCGGTTATCGTGGCAACGGGCGACTACCAAAACAACGACTCCATGGTGGAGAAATATCTGCCCGACGCAGCCCGCTTCATGCGTAAACAAGTTAACAAAACCGGCGAGGGTCACATGATGTGCATGTTTGCCGGTGGCACGATGACAGGCGTTGGCCACTGCAAGCAAATGCATGATATGGACTCCGGCGGCACCTTCTTTGCCAACATACCGCTTGTAGGACTTGACGAGAGCGGCAATCGTTTTATGAACGAAAACATCCCCATGACCCAGTGGAACGTGGCGCTCAAGTATCTCCACGAGCAAGGGGATCCCGGAGTGTTTTTCCGCATCTTCGACGGTGCTTATCAGGATAAAATCAAATCCTGGGGAAACTACAACCCACCCGCACCGAAGCCGATGGAAAACTACATACCCGAGCTCACCACGGGTCAGGGAGTACACACATCCCTGATCGACACCCATCGGGCGGATACCCTCGAGGAACTTGCGAAAATCGTCGGTCTTGATTACAGCAAGATGAAGGCGGGCATCGATCGCTATAACGAGCTCTGCGACCAGGGAGCCGACGTGGACTTTGGACGACCACGCGCCCAGATGACCAAAATCGACACCCCACCGTTTTGGTGTATCAAAACCTGGATTCGCCTCACGGCCATCAATGCCGGCGTCGAGGTGGATAAAAACTACCAGGTGGTCGATGCGAATCGCAAGCCCATTCCCGGACTCTTCGCCGTGGGTACCACGGGTGGCGGCCCTTGCCAGGGAATAGACTGGACCATGGGTGGCGGCACGTCGATCGGCCACTGCATGACCTCGGGAAGATACGCCGCGATCTATGCGGTAACGGGAGACCATATTCCCTCGAATCCCGGCGCCTGGAACGATGTTGCCTCGCTCTATGTTGACATAACCGATCCCAACGCGGTGTTTGCCAAGTAATACCTGGCGCACGAATCACCTTCCCACGCCCCCCACATGCAGAGGGCCGCTCTTACAAAACGAGCGGCCCTCTCTTGTTTTCCTCTCGCCCGGCGACAAGCGAAGCGGTGGCTACGCCGCCTTTTTCTCGAGCATGGTGCGACTGGCGAAGAACGTGAACAGGAAGTAACCCACGTACAGCACCAAAAATACGCCGATCGTTGCAAGCAGCGGCATGACGATTTCGAGGTGTCCGTACATCGAGGCCACGTCGACCACCACGTTGAGTGCCTCCAGCGAGTGACAAAACGCCACGACCAGCGGAAACAGGAAGTAAATGGCGATCTGCACGAGCAGGGCCTTGCCGGTCATCTTGCGGTCGACGCCGATCTCTTCGAGCAGGTGATAGCGGGAGACGTTATCGGCCGCCTCGGAGAGCTGCTGCAGCGCCAGAATAGCGGCACAGGTGATGAGTAGGATAAAACCGATGTAGACGGCCAGATAGGCGATCATGGCGGTGAGTCCGGTTGCCTGTGCGCTCATCCCCAAAGCGGTGATCTCCGTCACGAACGGCCAAACCCTGGCATCGTCTTCAAGACTCGTCGGCCCGGGGAAGGCCTTTTTCAACGCACCGAGGAAAGCCGGCTCAACATCAACGCGCTCACCGTTGTACATGATATTGAGGATAAACCCGGACATCGGAGTCTTATCGGTGATAAGACCGTCGGGCACCACGATGGTTCCCGTATTGTTCGCCAGAGACGAAGTCTGCCTGGGCATGGTCTCAAGATCGGTGCGCGCAGCGCTCAGGCTCACTCCCCCGACTTCCAAAACGGTGCGCTTGTCCAAAAAGTCTTTATAGAGGTGTTTCAGCTGCTCAAAATCCGCCCAGAAGAAGAACTGTCCGTCGTTTAAGCTCACCGGCTCCAGCCCGAGCAGGGCACGTTGCTTGTTGAAGTCGGAAATCGACACCATGCTCAGCGTTCCCTGATCGATGAGTTCGGCGGAGAGGTTTCGGTCTGTCGACAGCTGCGCCTGATCGACCAAATCCTTGAGCGTCAGCCCGGAATCGTAAATAGTGAGCTGCGCGGCGGACTTAACGTAGGCATCCCACTCGGGAATGCCCTTTTTCACGGCGGTGAGCACATCGAAGTTGTCGGCCTTTGCCTGCGCATACCAATAGTATCGGTTGCTTCCGTTCGACACGGGCTCCTCGGCCTTGTTCACGCCCATCGTAAAGCCGGTAAGCGTGACGTCGTAGCGGGTATTCGCCTCCAGGTTCTGCGTAAAGGCGTTTGCCAGAGCGGTGCCGCCACAGGTGGAGGTGATGGCCAAAAACAGTGCCATGCTCACCATGGTG
>DOMT01000065.1:0-562 GCA_003509825.1 Coriobacteriia bacterium | reverse complement strand
GAGAAGAAAAATAGCAGCGTGCCCACACAGACGAGCACCGTGGAAAGCACAAACTGCTCGTCGAAGATCAAAAGTCCGTTGTCTATCAGCAGATAGTAGGCAACTCCGATCATCGTCAGCGAGACGAGGAACAGCACCACCGAGAGCGGCAGACTGCGCAACTTGATGCCTTCGTTTTTGCGGTTGGCATGAATCAGATCGATGAGCTTGTAGCGCGAGACGGACACGGTGTTAAACAGCAGGGTGATCAAAAATATCACGCCGAAATACACCACCGTCTTTATCGCCGCCTCAAGCGAGAATACGAACAGCAGATGATCCATGGTGATGGTGAACATCGCGGCGGAGATATAGAGAAATGCCTGCGAAATCGCAACACCCACACCGAGGCCGACCAACAGCGAGACCATACCGACGAGCATCGTCTCGTAGATGATGATGCGCGAGACCTTACCGGTGGGCATGCCCAGGGTTAGGTAGATACCGAATTCCTTCTTGCGTCGCCTGATAAGGTAGCGGCTGGCGTATACGACCAAGAAGCCGAGTATCAAAGCGATGAATA
>DOMT01000175.1 GCA_003509825.1 Coriobacteriia bacterium | reverse complement strand
TGCCCCTCCTGCCCCGAAAGGTTAGAAAAAAGACCTCGCCCGATATGGCGGGACCTTTTTTATCGCGGTAGCGTTGCACCCCACATGAACAGAGGTTTTTGAACTGAAAAGACTTATCCGGGCAACCATGGTCAGGTCAGTGAATAAGGTGATTCGACTTATGCTTTCAAGCCATGTTTCCATACATTGCGGGCTATTAAAGTCTGGTTGCTGATGTGCGCAAAATCATCCGGCGCTAATCTTTCCCTAAAGGGCTATTGAGCCGACCGCTGCCGTTGCAGAAACTGCGGCAGGCGTGCTGCTGCGTCCTTTGCGATTCCCGTGAACCGAAGGAAAGGAGCCGTTTCGTGGCTGATGATCGATTCGATGTGATAATCGTCGGAGGTGGTCCCGCAGGAAGCATGGCGGCGTATATGCTGGCGCAAGCGGGGCTCGAGGTGCTCATCGTGGAACGGGGAGGCTATGCCGGTAGCAAGAATCTGAGCGGAGCGGTTCTCTATGCACACGCGCTTCAAGACGTATTCGAAGACGCCGTCGACCAAGCCCCTTTGGAACGCATGATAACCGTCAACGAGGCGTTGTTTCTCAGCACCGGGCAATCCTTCGGTATGACGTATCGCAACCCCGGATTTGCCCAGGACACCCCTAATGCCTTCAGCGTTTTGCGTGCGAACTTCGATAACTGGTTGTTCGAGCAGGCCGAAAACGCCGGAGCTGCCTGCGTTGCGGGCATCAAGGTTTCCGGAGTTCTCAAAAAAGACGGAAAGATCGCGGGAATAATCGCCGACGACGAGGAGATGGAAGCCGACGTGGTCATCGCCGCCGACGGGGCGCTGTCCTTCATCTCACAGTCGGCGGGACTGCGCGGACCTCTCGACCCCGCCATGGTGGCCGTGGGCGTAAAGGAACTCATCCATCTTCCGGGTGAGAAGATCGAGGACCGCTTCAATCTGGAGCCGGGAGAGGGCAAGGCCTACGCCATCGTCGGAGCGGCGACCGCCGGGATTCCCGGGGGTGGTTTTCTCTACACCAACAAGGAGAGTCTTTCCGTGGGTCTGGTCTTGCATCTCAGCCACCTGGCGAAGGCGGGGCTCACGCCGAGCGACGTGCTCGAGAACTTTCTCGAGCACCCTTCCATAAAACCGCTCATCGCCGGCGGCAGCTTGGAGGAATACGGCGCCCACCTGGTGTTGGAGGGTGGTTTGGCCGGAATGTCCCGGCTTTTTACGGATAACATCCTTGTTGTGGGCGATGCCGCGGGCTTCGGCGTCAACGCCGGGCTTACCGTGCGGGGTATCGACCTGGCCATCGGATCGGGTATCGCGGCGGCACGGACCGTGATAGCGGCCAAGGAGCGNNTTTCGGCGACGACGCTGGCCGCCTACAAAACCTACCTTGATGCGGGCTTTGTGATGTGGGATATGGAGCTTTACAAAGGCTCGCCGGAGTTTATGGCAAACCCCCTGCTCTACACGCAGGCCCCGGGTTTTCTCACCGACTTCATGCAAAAGGTTTATGCGCAGGACGGATCGGAGAATCTCCATCTGATGAAATACGCGCAGACCGCGATGAAGAACAACGACCTGTCTTTGTTCGATCTGGCAAAACTCGGCCTGAAGGGAGTCCGATCGCTATGAACCGGCAAAGCGTGTCCGAAAAAATCGGGCTGAACAAATATGAATTGGATGACGACTGTTCGCACATCGTGATGGATGAAGCGCTGTGCGCACGCTGCATGACGCGGTATTGCCTGACCATCTGTCCGGCAAGTGTGTACAGCGAAAACGCGGACAAAAAAGTTACTGCGGATTGGGCAGCCTGTTTGGAGTGCGGCAGTTGCAAGGTCATCTGTCCCGAACTTTCCTGGGAATACCCGAGGGGCAGCTTCGGCATCCACTACCGCAGTGCTTTAAAGGGGTCGACGGTCATATCGTCGATCCGAACATCGATATTACACCGTGTCGACAAGGATAAGAGGAGGCTCACCTATGCAAGTGCCCGAACTTCGTAAGCTCAAGCTCCATATCGAGCAGGATTCGATTGCCGTTTTGACATTCGACATCCCGGAAAAACTCAACGCGCTCAATGCGGATTGTCACGAGGACCTCCACGGCTTCGTCGACTTTCTCAACACTACGGCACAGATCAGGGTAGGCATCATCCGCAGCGCCGTGGAGAAGGCCTTCATGTCGGGAAACGACATCACCGGCTTTACAAGCACCGACAAATACTTTCCGCCCAATCGGCTCAAAGAGGCCATCGACCGCATCGAGAACTGCAAAAAACCGGTGATCGCCGCGGTGAACGGCTACTGCCTCGGCGGTGGAGTCGAGTTGATCATGGGCTGCGACCTACGCGTCGTGGCAACAACGGCCCTGCTCGGCCTACCCGAATCGGGATTGGGAATCATACCGGGAGCCGGCGGTATACAGCGCCTCGCCCGGGTGGGTGGCATCGGCATCGCCAAGGACATGGCCTTGACCGGGCGCAAGATCACCGGCGAGGAGGCCTACGCCAAAAACCTTGCGACCGTGGTGGTGCCTTATGAACAACTGATGCCGGAGACGATGAAGCTCGCCGAGCGCATCGCCCGTAACGCCCCGCTGGCCCTGGAGCTCATCAAGAAAGCGGCGAACATCGCTTTGGAGGCGGATAGAAGCACGACGCTGCNNGGAGGACTGGGGACAGGCCCTACTCATCAATACCGCCGATCACAAGGAGGGCAAGAGGGCTTTCGGCGAAAAACGCAGTGCGACCTTTACCGGCGAGTGAGGGACGGGTAAACGGTAGGAAAACGCCGGCCTCCCCGTCGAGTCGGGGGGGGCGGCAAGCACATAAGGATGCAAGCCAGGTTACATTTTTGAGAACATGGAATTGGAGGAGTGTAATGGTCAAGTTCATAACCGCACAAGAGGCAGCCGAGCTGGTTCCCGACGGCGGGACGCTCGGTGTCGCGGGATTCGGTCTCTCGGGATGGGCCGAGGAGATCGCCAAGGCGATCGGTGATCGCTACGCCGAGACGGGGCACCCCAAGGGCATCAAGCTCAAGCAGGACGGCTCCATCGGCGATGGCAAGGAACGTGGTGTGGTGCGTTTTGCCCGGGAGGGCCTGCTGTCGAGCTGGACCACCGCCATGATCGGGTTCGCCTTTCCCTTGGGCAAGCTCGTCAACGAGAACAAGATCCAGTGCCACTGCCTGCCGCAGGGTGTGCTGATAAACCTGTGGCGCGAAATCGCCGCCGGCCGCCCGGGGCTGATCACCAAGGTCGGTCTGGGTACCTACGTGGACCCGCGCCAGGACGGTGGTAAGGCCAACGACGCCTGCTTTGAGGAGCTGGTGGAGCTGATCGACTTCAACGGTGAGGAATATCTTTTCTACAAGGGCTTTGATGTGCATGTGGCCATCGCCCGCGGAACCACCGCCGACGAGGACGGCAACATCACCTTCGAGAAGGAAAGCGTCATCAACGAGGGACTGGAGGTGTTCAAAGCCGCGAAGGTGACCGGCGGTATCACCATCGCGCAGGTGGAGTACGTGGCCAAGTCGGGAACCCTCAATCCCAAGGAAGTAAAGATCCCGGGCGTGTTGGTGGACTATATCGTCGTCTCCACCGACGAGAGCAACAACTGGCAGACGGAGGGCACCCTGTACGAGCCGGCATTCTGCGGCGGTTTGAAAAAACCCGTCGACAGGATTCCGCGTCTCGAGCTCAACGAGCGCAAGGTCATCGCCCGCCGCGCGGCCATGGAACTCACCAAGAACAGCCTGGTGAACCTCGGTGTGGGCATCCCTGCGGGAATCGCTTCCATCGTGGCGGAAGAGGGCTACGAATCGACCCTCACCTTCACCGCCGAGGCCGGCGCCATCGGTGGCGTTCCCGCCCCGCTCCCCAACTTCGGCAGTTCCTTCAATCCTCAGGTGATACTCAAGGCCAGCGAGATGTTCGACCTCATCGACGGCGGTAATCTGGATGTCACCTATCTGGGGTTGGCCCAGGCCGACAAGCACGGAAACCTCAACGTCAGCAAGTTCGGCGCGCGCGTAAACGGCCCGGGCGGTTTTGTGAACATCACCAGCGGCACGCCTAAGGTCATCTTCTGCGGCACTTTCATGGCGGGTGCCGAGTCCGAGGTCAAGGACGGTATNNTCACTCAACATCCTCAAAGAGGGCAAGGCTCCCAAGTTCCTGGATCAGGTGGAGCAGATCACCTTCAGTGGTGAGCAGGCCACCATCCGCGGCCAGGAGGTCCTCTACATCACCGAGCGCTGCGTCTTTAAGCTCATCGACGGTGAGATGGTGTTGCTCGAGATCGCACCGGGTGTGGATCTGCAAAAAGACATCCTCGATAAGATGGGCTTCGCTCCCAAGATCGCCGACGACATCAAGACGATGGACGCGGCGATATTCAGTGAGACCTTCGGAAAGTTGGATGCCAATCTGGGCTGAGCACCACGTCTTTGAAGGAGCGACGTGCAATCCCGGCCCCTCATCGCACGGAGAGACGCTGCCGAGGGCGGCTATGAATAAATGACCGTAGTTTACGAAAGGAAACAACATGGATTTCAAGATGACCGAAGAGCAGGAGCTGTTGCTGGAAAGCCTGAAGGAGCTCGTTGAGAGAGAGTGGAATGAAGAGGCCTACAACGATTGCTACTACAGAGATCACACCTATCCCCTGGACTTCATCTCCAAGCTCTCCGAGGCCGGATTCACGATGCTCGGCGTGCCCGAGGAATACGGTGGAACCCCGGTGGATTATCTCACTTTGGTGATGTTTGCCAAGGAGCTGGCCCGCCTCACCGGTGCCTCATTGCCCACCTCATCAAATGCGATTTCCATCGACGATATCCTGTCGTTTGGAAACGAGGAGCAGAAAAAGTTCATCCTCGAATACGTAACCGAGCACGGCACCTCGCCGTTCGCCCTCGGCTTCAGCGAGCCGCAGGCGGGATCGGATTCCAGCGCCATCACCACCACGGCCACGCGCAAAGATGGCAAAGTCTACATCAACGGCCACAAAACCATGGTCTCCGATGCGGACACCTCTCCCTACCTGCTCACCATCACCCGCGATCTCGAGGCCGAAAAGCCGATGAAGGCGATGTCGATGTGGCTGGTTCCCATGGATGCGCCGGGCGTCAAGCTCGAGCCACTGCACAAGATCGGCCTCAAGACCAGCGGTTTTCATGAGATCTACCTCGAGAACGTCGAGATCGAGGAGAGCGCACTCATCGGCATCGAGGGCGAGGGATTCATGCAGCTGATGAAGAACTTCGAGATCGAGCGCCTGATGCTCGTCGCCATCGGTGTGGGCATGGCCGAGGCTGCCTTCGAGGAAGTCGCCCGTTATGCGAACTTCCGCGAACAGTTCGGCAAGCCCATCGGGCAGTTCCAAATCATCCAGGAAAAAATCACCGACATGGCCATCAAGATCGCCAACATGAAAAGCCACATCTTCGAATGCGCCTGGAAAAAGGATAACGACATCTCCATCATGGTGGAGTCCGCGCTGGCAAAACGCTATTGCTCCCAGGCTTCGTTCGAGGTGCTCGACGAGGCCATGCAGATCCTCGGCGGCATAGGCTATACCGAGGAGAGCCGTATCTCCCGTATGTGGGTCGACGTTCGTCATCTTCGCATCGCCGGAGGCACCGACGAGATCATGGTTCATATAGCCGGACGCCAGCTGCTCAAACAGTATCGCTAGTGCCGGTTCGAGGTGAGGATAGCGAGGAAAGGTACAGTATGAATATCGTTGTTTGTATGAAGGTGCTGCCCGACGACCAAGACATTACGGTGAATGCGGACAGAACGCTCAATTACGACCGCGCGAACCCCACGATCAGCACCTACGACCTCAACGCCCTGGAGGCGGCCGTGGAGCTGGCGGAGCGCTTCGAGGCCAAAGTGACCGTGCTTTGCGTGGGTGGTGTGGGGATAGATGATTCCAAGACGAAGAAGAGCATCCTGTCCCGCGGGGCCGATGAGCTGGTTATGCTGGCCGATGCACGTCTGGAGAATGCCGATAGTCATGTGACCGCCGGCGCACTCAAGGCCGCCATCAAGAGTCTCGAAAGCTGTGACCTGGTGGTTTGCGGCGACGGCTCGGCAGATCGTTACGCCCGGCAGGTGGGCATACAGCTCGGACAGCTGCTCGATGTGCCGACCCTCAATGCGGTNNACATCCGGGACGGCAAGGCCCTGTTCACCAGGACTTTGGAGTTTAAAACCGAGACTTTATCCTGCGCCCTACCTGCGGTGGTGTGCGTGACTTCGGATTTGAACCAGCCACGTATCGCCTCCATGAAGCAGATTTTGGCAGCGGGCAAAAAGCCGACGTCCATGCTCGACGGGGAGCTTCTCGCGGATCAGAGCCCCACATCCGAGCGTTACGACATACTCGCACCCGAGGAGGCCGACCGCAAACGCGACATCGTCGAGGGCGACTCCGACGAACAGATCGCAACATTCGTCAGCAAAGTCAAAGAATTGATCGGCTAGTGGAGGAGAATATGAAAGCATTCATACTTGCAGAAACAGAGGCGCAGAGCAGGGCCTTATGCCGGGGTGCCCGCGTTTTTGCCGACGACGTGGAGGTCATCTCCCCGGGACAGCCCTACGAGGGCTTGCCGGCCGATGTGGTGTGGCAAATCGATTATCCGGCTGACGGCATGGCCGAGGATATCACCGAAACCGTCATCGAACTTTTCAAGGCCGAGGTTCCCGACAGGGTGCTCGTCGAACCGACGAGGCGCAACAAACTGATCATCGGCCGCGTGGCCGCAGCCCTCGGCACCTCCGTCATCCCCGATGTCATCGAGTTCACAGACGACGGTGCCGTCGTCCATCTCGTATACGGCGGCCTAGCGCATTGCAGGGAAAAGGCACTCGGCCCGACGGCGATCTTCCTCGTCAACACCTCGGCTTTTGAAAAGAGTGACGATACGGGCAGCCCCGAACTACGTCAACTCGATTTCAGAGCACCTAAGCACGCGATCAAACGTCTGAACATGTCGGACAACGAGCGTTCATCGGTGGATCTCGGCGTGGCGGAGCGCGTGGTGGGAATCGGGCGCGGGGTCGCGAAAGAGGAGGACATAGCACCGATTCGCGTTTTGGCCGAAAAACTCTCCGCGGAGCTGGGTTGCACCCGTCCGATCGCCGAGGGCGAGAAGTGGCTGCCCCGCGAGACCTACATCGGCGTCTCCGGTGCCATGCTGTCTCCGGATATCTATTGTGCCATCGGTGTGTCCGGCCAGGTGCAGCACACCGTGGGCATCAACCGCGCCAAGAAGATCATCGCCATCAACAAGGATAAATCGGCCCCGATCTTCAAACAGGCCGACCTGGGAATAGTAGGAGACCTCTACAAGGTGGTACCCGCCCTGACGGAGATACTTTCGTAAAAATTTCAGGCAGAAAACAGTCGTTGAGAGTTTCTTTATGGTGCCGTTCAGCTGAAACATCAAATCCGGCTGAACGGCACCTTTCATAGGAGATTCATGAGATGACGGCATCGCACCAACCGTCACGCTCCTTCATTAAACAATTGAACGAGAAAGATCCGATGCCAAACTTACTGCAGGTTAATTTGTAGTAAGGATTTCATTTGGCCCCAAAGAAATGGCTCCCTGCTGGAAAGGACTTTCATTGTCCATCACTATTTAAGACATTTTTGTATTAAATAGTGATCATATTTACCAATTACTAAGCCTAATTAATATTAGAATTTTGCTTCCCCATGAATTGATTATTTGATAAAATCGCCAAAGACTCCAATGCTATTTACCGATGTTTATGAGAGGAGAGATCATGTGTTTTAGACCCGCTGCCGTAAGTTTGGATTTTGACTGCCCGAAGTGTGGAGCGAAGGTTCCGTTGGACGCCACGACCTGCCCTGAATGCGGTGCCACCGA
>DOMT01000045.1 GCA_003509825.1 Coriobacteriia bacterium | reverse complement strand
CCCTCAAAGCCTTCAGCGGTACGCTGGTCTTCATCACCCACGACCGTCATCTCATCCACGCGGTTGCCAATCGTATCGTGGAGGTGAAGGACGGCGCCATCACCCATTATGACGGCGATTACGACTACTATCTCTATAAGACCGAGAGGCAGGAAAGTGCCGGGGGCGGCACAACGAATGCCGCCTCAAAATCCGCCGGCCGTGAGAATTCCGCTGTGGAGGGCGCTTCCAAAGCGCTTCGCCCCGGTGGCGCGGGGGCATCCGATGGCGACGACGATCAATCCTCCCAACGCAAAACCCGCGACCAAAAACGCATCGAGGCCGAAACCCGCAACCGCGTTTACCGCGCACTCAAGGACGACCGCAAACGCCTCTCGGAGGTTGAAAAGCAACTTGACGGTGACAATGCGCGTTACGAAGAACTGATGAAACTCATGGCCGACGAGGAGTTATACCGGGACAAGGCAGCCTTCGACAAAACGCTCGACGAGTACAACAAGCTCAAGCAACGTATCCCGCGCCTGGAAGAGGAGTGGTTCGACATCACTACCCGCATAGAGCAGGAGCTCAACGCAGGNNCTGTAGCCACCATCCCTCTTGGTGTGTTTTTTGCCAAACCGGTACACTAAATGAATGCACTTTCGTATTCGAGGTGAGGTATGCAAAAGGTTTTTGTTGTTGAGGACGACCGGCAGATACGCGACGAGCTCACGATTTTGCTCACGCGCAATCAATATGAGGTCGTGACGCCCACCGACTTTCAGTCGGTGGTTGCCGATGTGCTGGCCGCGGTACCGGATATCGTTTTGCTGGATCTCAATCTGCCTTATGTGGATGGTTTTGTGATCTGCAGGGAGCTGCGTGAGTCTTCCGATGTGCCGATCATTATCGTGACCAGCCGCGACAGCGATTTGGACGAACTGATGAGCNNAATCTCGGCGCCGACGACTTCATTGCAAAACCCTACAGTCCGCAGATACTGTTGGCCCGTATCGGTAGTGTGCTCAGACGGGCGGGAAAATCCACGACAACGTCACTCGTATTCTACGGCGGTATCGAACTGGATCCGGCCAAAAGCCGCGTCTCCTACGCCGGGCAAAGTGCCGAGCTCACCAAAAACGAGATGCGCATTCTGCAGGTATTGATGCAGCGTGCCGAGCGTATCGTGTCGCGCGAGGAGCTACAAAACGAGCTCTGGCAGTCCGACCAATTCATCGACGATAACACCCTCACCGTAAACGTCAACCGTCTGCGCTCCACGCTGGCGGGCATCGGTGCGCGCGATCTGCTGCACACCAAACGGGGGCTCGGTTATTACATTCAAATCGGCGAGGAGCGGGCATGAGGCTTTCGGGGTATCTGCGTAGCAAGGCGATAGCGCTGGTGATATTCTTCGTTACGGTTGCCGCCGTTGCGTTGCTACTCTGGGTTTCCGGGGTTGCGACGGGGGTTACACTTACCGTTTGCGTCCTCCTGGTTGTTGCACTCATCATTGCTCTGGCTTGGGACTTCCTGATCCGAAGACGCTTTTATTCCGACCTTGCCGCAGCGGTGGAAAACGGTCGGGAGACCTACTATGTGACCGCCCGTCTGGAGCGCCCGGCGTTTTTGGAGGGACAGCTCGGCTACGATGCCCTGGCTCAGGGTTCCAAGGATATGAACGACCGCATCGCCGAGTACCGCATCGCCTCCGTGGAATACCGCGATTACGTGGAGACCTGGATACACGAGATCAAAACGCCGATCGCAGCATCGCGTCTGCTGCTGGAAAATAATGAAAGCGACCTTTCGCGGCGGCTCGAACATGAACTCGACCGCATCGAGAGCCATATCGAGCAGGCGCTCTACTACGCCCGCAGTACAGCGGTGGAAAAGGACTACAGCATCAAGCAGGTAGACTTGGAGCAGCTCGTCAAGGCGGCGGTTAAGAAGCATTCGCGTCTGCTGATAGAAAGCGGTATCATGCCGCGCTTCGAGCTGTCGGAAACGAGTGTGTATGCCGATCCTAAGTGGCTGGACTTCGTGCTGGGCCAGATCATCTTCAATGCCGTCAAATATCACCGTCCGCGCACCGAGAGCCTCACCCCCGAAATCGCCTTCGTAGTAGAGCGGGGAGATGCGGGATTCGATACGGATAAAGTGCTGCTACGGATTTGCGATAACGGCATCGGCATCCCCGCGACCGACATCAGCCGCGTCTTCGACAAAGGCTTTACCGGAGAAAACGGACGCAGCTTTGCCAAATCCACCGGTATCGGACTCTACCTCTGCAAGAAGCTCTGCGAAAAGATGAAGCTCAAGCTCTCCATCACTTCGGTAGCACAAAACGAGACCGACGCAGCCAACCCGGAGCCGGGTACGACCCTCACCATAGAGTTCCCTCTAAACCGGATGTTCTTTTTGGACTGAGAGTTTCGCAACGGAGAGGGAGTGTTCGGTTATCTCTTTGTTACTCCCCACAACTTCTTATGTATCTTTGCAATGCTGCATGTTTTGCGTGAAGTGCATCGATGGAATCCACTCGGTTTCTCGAATTTACTTAATTATATGCTATATTACTAGAAGAGAGTGACGATATTCCAGTTATTGAAATATGGTACCGAGTGTGATACCATCTGCAAGAGGGGAGCGGTTTGAAAACTGTAGAGAAAATGATTGAGAAAATGAGGAATAATCCCTCAGGCGTTAGGTTTAAGGATTGCTGTGCGGTCTGCACTCATTATTTCGGAAAACCGCGCATTTGCGGGTCGCATTGGATTTTTAAAACGCCGTGGATAGGGGATCCCCGTATAAACATTCAAGATTGCGATGGCAGGGCAAAGCCCTATCAGGTCAGACAGGTGCTGCGTGCAATCGATAAGCTGGAAGGAAAAGACGATGTTTAAAGCACAGGAGTACACTTATCGGGTGTTTTGGTCACGGGAAGACAACGCATTCATCGCCACGGTCGCCGAGTTTCCGAGTCTTTCCGGTGTCGGGGATACCCAAAGCGAGGCACTCGACGGCATCGTCGAGGTTGTCCGATTCGTCTTAACCGACATGGTAAACAGCAGGGAGATCATTCCAGCGCCTCTCAATGCAAGGAACTATTCCGGCAATATAAGGCTGAGGATGCCGAAAGAGCAGCATCGACGGGTGGCGATAGAAGCAGCCGAGCAGGGAGTTTCCATCAATCAATTGCTCGTATCGCGCATATAGAGCTGAACAACCTTACAAAACTGTAAGTCACGGGTAAGCCATATCGATGGCAGCCCTTCTCCGCGCTCGGCATAATGAGGTCATGATTTCAGGTAAACCATCCGTTGCCCCTGAAAATCGGGGTTTCGCGTTTGAAAGGATAAACCATGACCGATTCCGTATCGCCACGCGAGGCGATCGCCGCGCTCGGCTACAAGATCGAACCCGGCACGCAGATCCCGGCCGCATCCCGCGAGTCGGTACTCTCCTGTGAGCATGTCGAGAAAGTCTACGGCAGCCGCGGCAACGTCACCAAGGCGCTCAACGACATCAGCTTCAACGTAAACAAAGGCGAGTACGTGGCCATCATGGGTGCCAGCGGTAGCGGCAAAACCACGCTGCTCAACTGCATCTCCAGCATCGACAACGTCACCGCCGGGCACATCTATGTGGCGGGCAAAGACATCACCGGCCTGCGCTCCAAGCAACTGTCGCAATTCAGGCGCGACGAGCTCGGGTTCATCTTCCAGGATTCCAACATCCTCGACACCCTCACCGCTTACGAGAACATCGCGCTGGCACTCACCATCAAGGGTGTGCCACCGAAGGAGATCGACGAGCGGGTGACCGCGATCGCCGAGCACCTGCAGATCACCGAGACCCTGAAGAAGTTTCCCTACCAAATCTCCGGCGGGCAGAAACAGCGTGTGGCTGCGGCGCGCGCCATCATCACCAACCCCTCGTTGATCTTGGCCGACGAGCCCACCGGTGCACTCGACTCCAAGAGCGCCAAGATGCTCCTGGAGAGCTTCGACATGCTCAACACAGACCTCGAAGCCACCATTCTCATGGTCACCCACGATTCCTTTGCCGCCAGCTACACCAAGCGCGCGATCTTCATTCAGGACGGCAAGGTCTT
>DOMT01000136.1 GCA_003509825.1 Coriobacteriia bacterium | reverse complement strand
CGCCGCAACCGACTCACCTGAGCCGCAAGACAGCGTGCGGTGAATCGACCGGCACTTCCCCGAGAAAGTACCGTTCTGCATCGAAAGGTAAGGTTGCATGTCTTGGAGTAAAGATAGTTCGCTTGTGTTGTCGCAGGCGAGCACCCGTATCGTGATGGCGCTCGGCGCGCTTTTGGCCGTCGCTTTGCCCTTTCTCTGCATGGGCGACTTCTTCATCGGCCGTGCCTTCATCGCTACCGAAAACATTCTCTACCTGATGCCCGTGTACTACGCGTTTTGCATTCCGGCCTACACCGCACTCTTCGCGCTCGACCGGCTGCTTGCAGCGGTCAAACGTAGCGAGGTCTTCACGGCGCAAAACGTGCGCTACCTGCGCATCATCTCCTGGGCCTGCATCGCCGCCGCAATCGTACTGCTCATCAGCAGTTTTATCTCCATAACTTTCTTCGCGTTGGCGATTCTGGCTACCTTTTTCGGCATAATACTGCGTGTGGTCAAGAACCTGTTTGCGGCCGCCGTGGTACTTAAGACCGAAAACGAACTGACGATTTAGGTTGGGAGACACAGACCGGATGAAGATCAATCTCCACATAGACGTGATGATGGCGAAGCGCAAGATCAGCGCCGGCGAGCTTGCCTCGCGCATCGGCATCACACCTGCCAACCTGTCCATTTTGAAAAACGACAAAGCCAAAGCCATCCGATTTTCGACCTTGGCGGCACTCTGCCTGGAGCTCGACTGCCAACCGGGCGACCTCCTGGAGTTCGAGAAGGAGGGTGACGTGCCGAAAGGCTCGCTGCCACGGGAGACAGAAGCCGCCGACGCCGGGGATGGCGATTAAGGAGCGCCGACGCTCCCGGGAGAGTAGTCCCCGCACCCACATAACACAATAACCACGATCGCATAACCCGACAGAAGGGAGACCGTCATGTCTTCTCAGCCTGTGCTGCCCACAAACGCCCCGAACGACCTGCAATCCGTACCCGACGTGGCCCGCCCCGCGCCCGCACCCGATGCACCCGCTTTACCCAAACCAACCATCGCCGAGGCACTCCTTGCCCTGGCGTTGCTGGCGGGCGGCTTCTACCTCTGGCATTTCTTGGGCCTCGCTATCCTCGCCGGCCGCGGCATCGGTACCACGCTTTTCTTTCTCTATACCTTGTGTTGCAGCTTCGCCTACCTATACGCCAGGGGCGTGCGCCAAAACCGCAAAAGCCTGGCGATGCTCGCCGCCGCGATCCTCGGATCGCTGCCCTTTGCGCTCTACGGCAGCAGAGACATCAACTTTCTGCTGGTAGGCCTGGAAACCATGCTTTGCCTACTCTGGGTCATGTGCGCTTGCCGCACCGAGATTTCTCAACGCCCGAATCTCACCATTTTGGGAGACCTCCTCAATCAGTGCTTCATCGTGCCCTTCGCGAACTTCGGTCGCTTCTTCACCAAAAGCTTCAGCGGCACCCTGTTCGGCAGCAAAAAGACGGTTCGGTATGTTTTCTTTGCAACCTTGGGCGTGCTGGTGAGCCTACCTGCGCTCTTTATCGTCACCGGGCTCTTGGTGGCGTCGGACGACGGCTTCAGCGGTCTTATGGAGAGCGCATTGGCCCTCTTTGCGGATGTGGGTTTTGAGCCGGTGAACTATCTCTTCGAGCTGGCGCTCGCCGTACCGCTCGCCGCCTTTATCTTCGGCTCGGTGTACGGTAACCGCCACAAGCTCCACACCGACAAGCTCGGTGAACGGAGTCTGCTCGAAGGGTTCAACCGCGCACACGCCATTCCCAAAGCCATCATATACACTCCCCTACTCCTGTTCGTCGCCCTCTACATCATCTACTTCGTCGCCGTGGGCGGCTATCTGTTTTCGGGTCTGCAAGGCAAGCTGCCGGTGGTGTACACCTATGCGGAATACGCGCGCAAGGGCTTCTTTGAACTCTGTGCGATCGCAGCGATCAATCTGGTGGGTATCGGTGGAATTTGGCTCTTTGCCAGGCGCGACGACCGCGAATACCCTCCGATGCTGCGGGTTTTAACAGGGATCCTCGCACTACTCACCTGCCTTTTGATCGTCACCGCGCTGAGCAAGATGTTCATTTATATCAACGCCTACGGGCTTACCACCCTACGCATCTACACTTCGTGGTTTATGTTGCTTGTGCTCGTCGTATTTTGCCTGATCGTCGCTTGGCATGCACGGCCGTCCAACGCGGCACGGCCCGCCCTCATAACAGCGCTCGCCTTCGCCCTAACGCTCGGGCTTACCAACACCAACGCCGTGGTGGCCGACCACAACGTCGACCGCTACCTCAGCGGCGCCACCGAACAGATGGACATCGAGCAACTCCGATACCTGGGATATCCCGCGATCCCCGCCCTCAACAAACTCAAGGAGCACTCAAGCGACGCCCGCATCAAAGACCGGGCCGACGACGCCATCGCCTACATCAAAGACCCCTCAGCAGGCTGGATAATCTATGCGTCAAACGACTGGACGGAGATGAACCTGGAGAAGTTGTTGGCTCAAAGTGGCCGATAAGCTCCCGTATAAGATATTTCAAAGCCATCTCAACCCCCCCCCGTGCCTGCCCCGAAAAATCGGCTTTTGCCGCAAGGTGTATAATGAACGTTGGCTAAATGATGAGTCAGTATCATCGCCCCCATGCCCCACGGCTTCAGATTTAGGTTTTCATTTATGGCATCACACAATACCTCCCCCCGACGCGACGGCTTTTTCCGCCTCCTGGCGCGCGGTTTGGCTCTTTTTCTCGCCTTATACGTGGCGCTGAGCATCTTTGCACTTTTTCGCGACAATGCTTATAACCTCAATACCTGGTGGATCGACCTACACTTTTTGCCGGCGCTCGTCGGGGCTGCCTTACAGGCCATTGTCGCCTTGGCACTGTTTGTCTTCGCGCTTTTTTCGCCGGCCCGGCCTGTGCTGAAGCTGCCCGTCGGCATCGTTTTTCTCCTCTTTGCCGCACTGGCAGGCATCAATGCAACCGAGGTGTATCTCACCGCCGCAAGCGGCGTTATCGTGCTCGGATTTCCGGTTCCTTTTTCGCTGTTCATCGCAGTGGCCTTCCTGCTTTTGGCCCTTGCGACGCTGAGTAAAAGATCGGCGGATCCCGGCCGTAAGCAAGGTCGGGCAAACGGCGGCTCCGGGCTTAAAACCGTGTCGGTTATGCTGCTGTCCGTCGTGTTGTCGGGGATCCTCTTCCCGCTGGGCCAGGTGTACTGCTTCGGCAAAACGGAGTACCGCAGTCGCGTTGACGCCGTGGTGGTCCTCGGCGCCCAGGTGCTACCGAACGGCCAGCTCACCTACCCGCTACAAGACAGGGTGGACAAAGGCATCCGGCTCTACAGAGACGGTTTAACCCCCGTGCTGATCATGTCGGGCGGCGTTGACGTCGAGGGCACCGACGAGGCGGCGGCAATGAGGGATTACGCCGTCAAGCAAGGTGTTCCCGCAAGCGCGATTCTCCTCGACAGCGAGGGCAACACAACCGAAGCCACGGCCCAAAACGTTGTGAAAATCGCCGAGCAGAAGGGCTTCATACGCCTGGGTGCCGTGAGCTCCTACTACCACATGGCCCGCATCAAAATGCTCTTTTTGGCCAACGGCCACGACGTCTACACCTACCCCGCCACCCCGAATCTGGAGGGTAGTAACCTGGCGTTTAACACCATCCGCGAGATCCCCGGCTGGTGGTACTACTGGTTCGACGCAGTCTTTGCGTAGATAAACCGTTGCCGGCTGCCAACCATCAAACACTTGCACCTTTTAAAACCTGTGGTACCATACGCTTATAAACCGTTGAGAAGGAAGTAACGTTGATAGACGGGCTCACAGAGAATCGGCGATGCTGAGAAGCCGGTNNGAATCGACAAATGGACCTTTGAGGGCTGAAGCGAACAGCATGACGCGTGCAAAGACCTACGGGTTACAACCGCAAGCGACATCGGCACAGTAGTTTCGGACGTGCGCTCACGTTACAGAGCAGAGATGTGAAGGCATCTCATTAAGTGGACGGATATCCGTCAAGCAGTGGTGGCACCGCA
>DOMT01000153.1 GCA_003509825.1 Coriobacteriia bacterium | reverse complement strand
AAAAACAGCGGTTTGGCGCCGCAGACCACCACATCGTTCACGCACATGGCAACGAGGTCGATGCCGATGGTCGAACAATCGCCGAGGCGTTTGGCCAGCTCGATCTTGGTGCCCACACCGTCGGTGCCCGACACCAAAATCGGATCTTCCATCTCTTTGAAGGCCGCGGCGGAAAACAGCCCGCCGAAACCGCCGAGGTCACCGATAACCTCGGGCGTATAGGTCGAGCGCACCGCGGACTTAATCGCATCGACGGCGCGCGCGCCCTCGTCTATATCCACACCTGCATCTTTGTAGGTAATCTCCGACACCGGCTGTCCTTCCCTTGAGGTGATCGCAGTAAAAGCAGAGCTTTTGCCCCGCATCTATTTAAGCGTAGTCCCAGGCTCCCCGCCAAACGCGACGAGAACCTGCATCTTGCTTTACATATTGTCCCGGAAACAGGGCTTCAAACTACCGCAAAATGACGTTTGTTGGATATTCTCCGGCACATGCAGGGGATACTCACCCGAGAAACAGGCGGTACAGAAGCCGGAGCGATCGGTCCGACAGCAATCGACCAAGCCTTCAAGCGAAATGTAGGCCAAAGAGTCGGCACCGATGGCCTCGGCGACCTGTTCGATACTGTGGGTGGCCGATATCAGTTGATCCTGGGTTTTGATGTCCACGCCGTAAAAGCAAGGCCACACCACCGGTGGCGAGGTGATACGCATGTGCACCTCTTTGGCGCCCGCGTCACGCAACATCTGTATCAGCTGTTTGGAAGTGGTGCCGCGCACGATGGAGTCGTCCACCACCACCAGGCGTTTGTCTTTGATGATCGAGGTGAGCGGGTTGAGCTTGAGGCGCACACCCAGCTGCCTGAGCGCCTGGGTGGGCTGGATGAAGGTACGACCCACGTAGCGGTTTTTCACGATGCCGTCCGAATACGGAATGCCGCTGGCACGGGCGTATCCCACAGCCGAGGGCACGCCGCTGTCGGGCACACCGATGACGATGTCGGCCTCGGTGGGACACTCCTCGGCGATACGACGACCCATACGCTCGCGGGCATCGTAGACGTTGAGTCCGTCGATGGTGGAGTCGGGACGCGCGATATACACGTACTCGAAGATGCAAAAGGCGCGGTCACGGGCAGGAACCGCCTGTTCGGAGATCAGCCCTTCCTCATTGATGCGGATGATCTCGCCGGGCTCGACCTCACGCACGAAACTTGCACCGACGATGTCGAGACCGCAGGATTCGGAGGCTACAACCCAGCCGCGACCCTCGGGCAACTCGCCGATACACAGCGGACGAAAGCCGCTCGGATCCCTGAAAGCGTAGAGCGAAGTCTGCGTGAGCAACACCATACAGTAGGCACCGTTGATCAGCTGCATCGCCTCACGGATGCCTTCACGCATATGATTGGTCTCGCAGGTGATGTTGCCGATGAGCTTGGCCGCCACCTCGCTGGCGGTTTCGGTACGAAACTCGATGCCACGCTCGATGAGTTTTGCGCGCACCTCATCGGTGTTGAGGAAGGTGCCGTTATTGGCCAGGCCGATGGTCTCGTCGCCAACAGCGAATAGATGCGGCTGCGCGGTCTCCCAGGAGTCGCCGGGGCTACCGGCGGAGTAGCGGGTGTGACCGATGGCGATGTGGCCTTCCAGAGATTTGAGAGTGGACTCTGAAAACACCTGATTCACCAGGCCTTTGTCTTTGTAGGCATATACATCTTCTTTGCCGTCGGAGATGGCGATGCCCGCCGCCTGCTGCCCTCTGTGTTGGAGCGCATGCAGCCCGAAGTAGGTCATACGCGCCGCGTCTTCACCGGGCGCGTAGATGCCGAATATCGCGCACTCTTCCTCGGGATGATCGGAAATATCGTAGGTCTCTGTATCCGTGGTGCTTGTAGGGATATCGGGTGAAGTGCAATGGTCACTGGGGACAGGTAGGTCGGGGGGCGTGGGATTTGCATACTCGTTCGTCAACATTGCTTCTTGACCTCTTGGCATTGATTGTCCTTTTCTCACTCGTATTCTTAATCACATATGTACTCGCAGATTTTGCTGCGAAAATACCTTATCCCTGATCACTTGCCGCACCATCTTGCGCCGCAGCCGGATCACTCCCTCCATCCGTCGGTTGTGCCGCGTCGCTGCTCGTCACAACCTCCCCCGTATCCTTGGCCAACACTACAAATCGTTTGGAATTATCAACACCCGTACAAGTCGCAAGGCTATACAAACCCGTAGGAGGTGCCGTGGCATCGATCGTGTTGATCACGGAATATCCGAGTAGCAGATTCACGTAATTCCTATAGGCGGTGTCATCGGCGAAATTGACCTGCCTGATCTTGTCCTGCGCCTCGCAGAGCAAAACCGACACGACCTCGAGCTTATAGTTCTTTTCGGGCGTGAACAGCAAGATGGTCCTATGCGAGTCGAAGAAGGCCTGATCCTGGTATTTACTTAAAGCCGCAAACATCGATCCGTCGAGCATATTGTGCCCGTACATCATGTTGTTTTTGCCCTGTAGCTTGGAGTTTGCCTCGTAATCGAGAAATATCGCGCCGCTATCGCTCACCGATTTATCAAACATATGGGTGAGATAGTATTCGTTTTCCACGGTTTGCACGATCGGATAATTAACCCGGGTGCCGGGTATCATGATCCAACCCACAACATCGGAGTTGATGCGCCGCAGCGCCTCCCAGTTGATGCTTATCGCGTTGGGGTCGGCATCATCGGCCACCACCTCGGTTTGCGGATCGAGCCCCGCGGCCTCGACAAAGGAGTCGTTTTTCTGATCGGCCGAGGTATAACGGTAGATGAGAAACAGCGCTATCACCAAAGCTACGAGAATCAGTGCGGCGCCTGCGATGAGCAGGATTTTTGAACTCGGCGCGCTCGCTTTGCTGTGAGCTCCCGCCGCCCTGCGTTGCACGCGGCTGTTCACCCGCTCCAAGCCGGCGGCACTGGGACCGGCGTAGTTGTCGAGCATCGATCTGCTGCG
>DOMT01000060.1 GCA_003509825.1 Coriobacteriia bacterium | reverse complement strand
GGCGTGGGCAGCGACATCGCCGTAGACGCAGCCGACATCGCACTGATCAAAGACGACATCTCGGCTCTTCCCCATCTTTTGGCTCTGTCAAGGCGGATGATGACCACCATAAAACTCAACATGACCTTTTCGATGGCACTCAATTTTGCGGCGATCATCTTCGCCATGGTCGCGGTACTCAACCCGGTTACGGGAGCACTCGTGCACAACATCGGCTCGGTCGTAGTGATCGTCAATTCGGCGCTGCTGCTCAGGTGGCGGAGCAAAAAGAAGCAGGTGGCGTGAGGCGCGGTCCCCAAGCCGCTCCCAAAGTCGCTTTTAGCGCTGTTCTCCGACCACAGCGCGAAAACAGGGAACTTTCATTGCGATTTGCGTTGTCGCGAAGCGACAAAATGGCCCGAATCATGCGAAAGTCGCCGTATCGGCTCCCCGAAAGACCGGATGTGGCGACTTTCGCATGATTCTCGCCGACTTTGTGCCGAATTGCGGGGTTTGATCACATCGGCATGACTATGGAGAGACATTACCCCTGCCGGATGCCGGACATGACGCGCAAGGGCCGCCCGGCTCGATCTTTCCGTGACCGATCGTACAGCTGCCCTAGCATGCCGCATTCGTCACCGAAGCGCCCGGCTCCCCCCGACTGTTGTGGGTCGTACTCCAGAAGATAGCCGCCGCAGAAGTCGGTCTTCCACTCGAACAACTGCTTAACGGGGGTGGCAAGCCGACTGAGAATCGTTTTGATCACGCCGCCGTGCACGACGAAGGTCAGGTGTGCGGCTTCGGTATCCGCTGCCGTCTCAATCAGATGCAGAAAGGCCGGCACACAGCGCTGCGCAAGCAAATCGACACTCTCTCCATCCGGACACCGCCCCTCACACATCCCGTCGACCCAGGCGCGGTACGCCACATCGTGCTCCATGTCNNTGTCGGCGGCGGATTTTCCCTCAAAAACACCGAAGTCCATCTCGTTTAGATCGACGACGGAGATAATCTCCGCCTGCGGGAAAAGCAGCTGCGCCGTTTGCATCGTGCGCTGCAAGGCACTCGTGTAAACCTGCTTCACCCCGAGGTCGGGGGCTATCCGTCGGACGCGGGCCACTCCCTCACTGCCAAGCGGTTCGTCGGTCGTACCGATATAACGCTTGAGCAGATTACCCGGTGTTTCGGCGTGACGTAACAGGGTCACCCTCATGTGAGTGCGCCCTTGATGACCTGCGGTATCCCATACACCATACGCACGACGACATCCGCCTCGGCGGCGATGGTCGATGCCGCCATGCCCACCTCGTCACGCCACCTACGTTCGCCTTCAANNCCGCAGCCCACCTCGTCGCAGATCACCACGTCCTTTTTGAGCAGCACTTCTTTAAGGGTCTCGTCGAAACCGGCCCGCTCACGAACCAGCTCCTGTAAGTCGTAGAAAACGGGGCAACCATCGAAAGGGTCCGCCGAAAAATCCTGCTCTCCATAACCCAAGCGCTCCAAAACAAAGGTACGTTTCCCCGACCCTAATCCACCTGTCACGAATATCACGCACACCACTCTCCTATATCGGCAAACCTATGCGGTAAGCGAGAGATGCCGTTGCCTTCTTTTCAGCTGAAAAGAACAATATCACCCTCTTTTCGAGGATTATTTTACCCTCTTTTCGAGCCTATACTGATTTTTTCGCTCCATTTTCGAGGCGATAGTGATTTTATTTCATTATTTTGAGGGAGAGGGATGTTCACGTATCGCCGCTTCCGGATGTACCGATGACCCCCTTTTAACCTCGGTAGACTCGAGAAGCCCGAGTCGACTGTTACTCGGAACGCGCGGTCGCCACAGACAGAGCGCGAAGAAAAACACATGCATGCAGCAAGCCGCCGTCCCCATCTCCTTGGCCTACCGACCTCCTACCCTACCGGCCGCCTACGATCAACCATACTTTTTACAGAAAGCCGCTATGTCATTGAACTCGAGCAAGCGTTCCTTGATCTGCTCGTGATCCCAGTTCCACCATTCGCTTTTCTGTATCGCATCGATGGCGCTTGGATCAAAGCGCTTTTTTATCTCACGCGCGGGGTTTCCGACAACTATGGAATACGGCTCAACATCTTTTGTAACAACAGCCATCGACCCTATCACCGCCCCATTACCGATGTTCACATTGCCCTGTATCGTTGCATTGTGCCCGATCCATACATCGTGGCCGATGTTCACGGTTCGTTTCGAGCGCTGCTCCAAGAACTCGTAATCGTTTTCCCCGAATCCGTACAGCTCGCAACGATAAGTTATGTGACTTTGAACCACGCGTGAATATGTGGGGTGCTGAACCGGATTTATCCTAACGCCTGTTGCAAAAGAGGCAAACTTGCCGATATTGCTGGCAAAAATATCATTTGCGTTGCCGATATGAGCGTAGGCACCGATGGTCGACCGAGATACGACGCTGTCTTTGCCCACGAATGAGTAGGCACCCAAAACAGACTCATCTATTACCGCGCCTACAGCGATATATGGTTCCTCGCCGAGCCTCAGATAATTCAATACGGACATTTTTCCTCTTTTCGTCACTGAGCGTGGTGCAACCCAAACATCAATCTCATATGATAGGTGCTGTGACAGTAGGAAGAGTAAAGTCGGGGTAAAATTTTGACAGATTTGGTGGCGGGTATATGGATGGGGACGGTTCTCGTCTATATATATCACTCGTCATCCCCTGATATCCGGACACCCACGCGACGAGTTCCTCAAGGTCTTACGTCAAACGGACATGCTCATTCGTAATGAGTCCACATGCTCAGTATGCGTACGATGCCCTTCTCTTCAAAAACTTGATAAACAAGACGATGTTTATGGTTTATTCTGCGTGAATATGCCCCCGATAAGTCTCCCACTAGCTNNACCGTAAGACAGCAATCAGCGATTGGGCTTTGCCGGCGAGACCTGCTGACTTCAAATGCTTTGTTTGTTTCGCAGCCTGCTTCGTGTAGACTATCTGAAAAGTCACCAATCCACCTCATCTTCTGATATCGCCTCCGACAGGGATTCGTTCATTCCGCTTAGAATCTGATTCTTGACTTGAGGGACAGAAGACAGATATATGGTTTCCATCATGCCGTTGTAATCTTCCTCGCTTAAAACCACAGCCGTACCATCTTTGGTACTGATATTAACCGGCTCATTGTATTTAACTGTTTGTTCCAATAAGGCAAAGATATTCTTCCGAAAATTTGTAACATTCACCGTAGTCATATAATCACCTCCAAACACGTACATTATAGCGTACGTTTTCATGCACTGCAACAAGGCCTATCACCCCACCGCCCCTCATATGCCCGACTTCCTATCAATCCCCGGCCTTGGGGCAACAGGACGTAGGCGGGAGACGACTCCTCGTCTACGGCACCAACCCACCGACCACAAGGCCTGCCAGGGCGGCCATGTCGCCATCGTCGCGGAACTTCTCGACGCGGGCGCGTTCATCAACTCGGCCGTGCGCACAACCGGGCACACTCCGGTCATGGAGGANNCAGCCGGCTAGGTCGCCGCTGAATCCGTTGAATTGTTCGGTGAGCCAAAAACGTGCGAGGACAAAGATCAGGAGAGCCGCTGCCAGGGCGATTGCTGCCGGCATGGGGGTTGCTATCGCCATCAGGGCTGCCGCCGCTATCGCCCAGATCAGCAATATGACGGTTGACGGAATTTTGGCGCCGGGGGCTCGCATCGATGTGGCCAGTGCAGACGACTGCGTTACCGAAAAATGCAAGCTCGCCAAACCGCCGAAGCTTCGGCTCAATACAAAAACGCCTGCAAGGGCAAAGACCGTCGGCCACGTGCTTTTCAGCTCGGTGGCCAGTCCGAAGAAAATCAGCAGGTAGATGCCCGCGGCGATGACGGCGAACGCGCCGGCGTGCGGGTCACGCAGAATCTCCTGACGACGCTCAGGCCCGGCGTTACTCGCCAGCGCATCGGCGGTATCGCAAAGGCCGTCCAGATGGATGGCCCCGCTCACCAAAAGCGGTAGAACCGTGTAGCCCATCGCCCTGAAGATCGCACCTACCGAGAGCGCGTCGCAAACCGTATGCCACAGTAGCAGCACGGCTCCGATGCAAACGCCCACCAGCGGCAAAAAGGCCAACGCCCAACCCATGCTTTCGCTACCCCACTTAACCCGTGGTGTGGGGATTTGCGAGAAGGTGGAGATTGCGATCACTATGCCACGGAGGATCGACATGCGGCTGCGCCTTTCAGATGGATCGGAATACCGCAGACCATCTCGATGACCGTGTCGCTGAGCGCGGTGATCTCACCCATGAGCGCCGCCAGCGTTCGTTGGTATTCCTGCGTCGAAGCATCGTAACATACCCCGTCGCTTGTAAGATTGCTTGAGACGACGATCAGATGAGTGGTACGTGAGGCAAGGCGGCGGATGCCGTCGAGCGTTACCTTAAAGGTATCGCCGCCGGCACCCCCCGGTTGAAACATCTCGTTGGCCACCAAGGTGGAAAGACACTCCAACATCACTGCGCTATTGGCGGGCAGCTCCAGGCCGCCAACATCAAAATAACGCTCGTAGCTCGTAAAACCTTTATCGGCCCGAAGCATCCGATGTCGTTCGATACGCGCCTTGGCATCATCGCCCGCAGGCCACATGGTAGCCACATAGCCGAGCTCGCAACTACCCGCATAACCCTGCAGGAGCTGCTCGGCAAAACCACTTTTGCCACTGCGACAGCCGCCGAAGACGAAAGCCAGCACGTCTTACCACCGATGCCTTAACCGATACCCTAGCCTATGCCCAGGTCACCGTAGGTGGCCGTGGTGCGATAGACCGCAAAGGCCATGTCGAGCAGCGGCAGTGCCGCCACGGCACCCGTGCCCTCGCCCACGCGCATCTCGGCGCAGATGATCGGCTTCATGCCGAGTGCCTCATGCAGCGCCGCGGCGGCCGGCTCCGCCGACTGATGGCTCGCCAGCATGGTCACGCGTGCCTCGGGAAACAGGCGCATCGCACAAAGTGCCGCCACCGACGAAATGATACCGTCCACCACAATCGGCACCCGG
>DOMT01000226.1:254-11270 GCA_003509825.1 Coriobacteriia bacterium | reverse complement strand
GCATGAAGCGCCCGCTCAAACTCGAACTTAAACTCGACACCCGGGCTGTTTCGCAGGAACTGCAAGCCTACATCGAGGAGCTCGTAAAGCTCAGCGGCAAGTTGATGCTTGAAATCGATATCGAGCGTGATGCCGATAAAGGCATCGAGCAGCAGAGGCCTTATGTGGAGGTATGTCTGGAAGATGGAACTTCGACGGGATTGGCCTTCCATGGTGTTCCCGGCGGCCATGAGCTGACATCGTTCATGCTCGGGCTGTATAACGCTTCGGGTCCCGGACAGCCGCTCGACGAGGAGACGCACAAGGCGATTTTGGCTATCGACCGGGATGTGAACATCAAGGTGCTCGCGACCTTGAGTTGTACCATGTGCCCCGAAGCCGTAGTATCGGCTCAACACATCGCAGCGCTCAACGAGCACGTGCGGGCCGACGTATACGACATCTCGCATTTCCCCGAGCTTAGGCTTCACTACAACGTCATGAGCGTCCCCTGTATCGTCATCGACGACGGTAAGACGGTGAGCTTCGGCAAAAAGAACATCAACCAGATGCTCGAACTTCTGCAGTAAGCCTCTTACGGTAAACGGCAGCAAATGATCGGGGTGGCCGCAACAACGCGACCACCCCGATTCTTCATTGTCTCCTGTTTTTTGCGTTTACGTTATTTCGCGTTCTCACGCTTGTATTTGCGCAGGAAGTACACACCCACGGTTCCCGCACCCGCTACGGTGAGAACACCCATGAGTAGCACCCAGATTCCGACGGCATCGCCGGTCTGAGGCAGGGAGTTCGACGGAGCGGCGGTTTTGTCACCGTTTACGGAACTCTTGTCGGCTGCAGGATCNNCAGGATTCTGCTCCCGTGTTACCCTCGCCTGCCTGAGCTTGCTGATTCTGTTCGGCCTGCTGGGCCTCCGGCGTTTTCACCAGGGCTTTCATGGCGTTGTTCAGATCGGCCGCAACGGCATCGATGTGAGGTTGACTTGCCGACTGATTTGCGACGACCGCTTTTGCCTCGCTGAGTGCAGGGGCGAGCTGTGCCCAACTCTCCTTCGTGTAATTTGCCTCGGTTAAGGTCTCGGCTTCGGCGACCACTGCCTCAAGAGCGGCTTTATCCGTGGTTAACTCCGCTGCCGCGCGAATGAGGTTTTTCGTCAAGGCATCGGCATAGTCCTGCGTGGTTGCCTGACCGATGCCCGCCTGGGCGTTGGCCAATGCCGTCTTGAAGGTCGAGACGCTGGCCGGGCTATAAGGGGTCGTGTCCATGTTCTGATACTCACCGACCATTGCCTTCAGCCATTGGTAGGAGACCGCGGGTTGGTCCAGAAGTTTTACTTCCGCCCAAAACAGATTGTGATCGGACAGTTTGGTGGCGACATTTTCGATGTGGTTGAATTGTATGTTTCTGGTCACCAAAATATTATCGATGCAGTTATGCAGCATGGTGTTGTCCACACCGTTGAAGGTCTCGAACCAGTTTCCGTCATAACCGTTGGCGATATCCATCGTGTCGAGGAAGGTGTAGAACTCACCGACGTATTGGTCGGCGTTGAAGTCACCCACAACGATCTTGTAAGCGATAGGATCGGCTGCAAGCATCTCTTTCAGCTGTGCGAACTGCCTCTCACGGATCTCGATCTTCTCCCAGCTCAGGTGCACGTTGTAAAACGCGATCTGTTTGCCGTCCTTGGTAAATACCGAGCGCTGGATCACGCGTTTTTCATTTGCACCCTCGGTGTCGACGGGAGTGGTCGAGGTGTCTGTGAGGGGGTAGCGCGAAACCGTGCCCGTACCATACGCTCCACCCGAGAAATCGATCGCCTTGGAGAAATAATTGGAGGTGTAGTTGTTGGTGGTGAACTTCTCCAACATGTCGTAATTGTTTCTCCCGTTGTTGACGTCAACCTCCTGGATACCCACGGTTTCCAGGTTGTATTTATCGGTCAACTCCCTCAAAGTGTCGACATTCGGCTTTTTGCCGGCAGCGATATTGAAGGTTCCGATCCTCAAGGTGGTGTCCGGGGTTTCCGCGTGCGCGGAGACGGGTGTTGAAAAACCACCCACGAGGAACATGCCGCTCATCAAGAGGCACAATCCGGTTCTTACCAGTTTTTTCAGCATACTTTCTTCTCCATATTCGTAAACGTGCTTATCGAAACCGCAGAAAGCTTCGGCCTCATCTCTGCCTCGGATGGGGTCGAATTCCCAGCGGCGCACAATTCTGATGTAGCTCTTTACGATCTTTGTTCGGTTTGGGTAAAGTTTTCGTAAGGAAGTGATCCGTACTACGGTTGCGTGAGGTGTGTTTCACCCCAGTCTTTCATGATGTCCAAAACGGCAACGAAGCTTTTGCCTAAATCGGTGAGCGTGTATTCCACCCGTGGGGGAACCTCCTGAAAGTCCGTGCGCACGAGAAAGCCATCGGCCTCCAGCTCACGGAGCTGCTACGTTAAGGATGATTCGGTGATTTCGGCGATGCAGCGTTTGAGCGCACCGAAGCGATGGATGTCGCGAACGGCGATGTAGTAAAGAATTTCCAGCTTCCATTTTCCGCCTAGCATCCGTTGTACTGCAGACATCGTCTTGCAACGCTCGATGGCAAACTCACTCTTTTTCATGTTCGACTCACTTTTCGCGCAGGGTATTCCGGATATCGAGCATCTTAACCCGAACGCACGCCAATTTCAATGTACTACAAAAAAGTACAGTACTTCCCAAATCAAGGTACCCGAGGATAATAGGGTGAGATAAAAGACTATGCTTCCCGTCGAAAGGTCGACATGGGGGCAAATTCCGCCGGGTGGCGGAAATGATAGTAGGAAGGAATTGTAAACCATGCATTACACAGGAACCATTTGGCGGCCTCCCTATGAATGGGATTCGCTGCTTTTGGAAGTAACCGTTNNACATCATAATTGTAAGTTTTGTACGCTGTATGCGGACCTGCCGTTCAAGTTCAGGGTATCCAAGGATGAGATTATCGAGGCGGATCTCAAAGAGGCGAAAAAATACCTCAAAGGCAATAACCTCAAGCGGGTGTTTCTCACCGGTGCAAATCCCTTTGTTTTGCCGGCCACCCGACTGCTCGACCTCGCACAGCAAATCAAACGGTATCTGCCTTCCGCAAAAACGATAGGTAGTTTTGCGAGAATCACCGACATCGGGCTCAAAACCGATGAGCAGCTCAAGCAATTGCGAAAAGCCGGATTCGACGGTTTGACGATCGGTGTGGAAACGGGCGACGATACGGCGCTTGCTTTCATGAACAAAGGTTATTCGGCCAAAGACATTCTCGAACAGTGTGCCCGTCTCGATGAGGCCGGAATCGGTTACAACTTCTTTTATCTCACCGGTATTTCCGGAGCCGGGCGTGGAGAGGCGGGTGCGCGGTTTACGGCGGAGGTCGCCAACAAGCTCCATCCCAGGCGTATTACGCCCAATATGATGACCATTGATTCCAGGTCGGAGCTGTATCGGGAGATACGGGAAGGCAACTGGAAGGAAGAAAGCGAGCTTGAGAAGTATAAGGAATTGAGGGCGTTGGTAAAGCATCTCACCATACCGGTTGAGTTCGAGACACTGGGAGTTTCGAACGCCATCTACCTGCATGGCAATCTTCCACGTGACAAGAAAAAGCTTTTGAGTTCACTGGATAAGGTCATCGACGGGGTGGATGAAGACGTGCTGCGGGCATNNCTAGGAACGCGGGTGGCTCGTGAACGCCGATCAAGGCAAGAGCTTATCCGTGGTCTCGATATAATCGTCGCCGAAGTTTCACAGGGCTTCGGCGACGATGTGGTAGGATCCCGGGAGGTTCGATTTGCCTATCCCGCACTGTAGGCGCGGACGGCAGGAATGGGTTGATCGGCGATCCGACAGACAGTCAACCGATGATTTCTAGTTCTGCGTAGCAACGTATTCGTTCACTCGGGCGAGAAATACCGCTTTCGCTTCGTCGGAAATCCATGAAACCTCGAAGGAATTCCTAACGAGTTGCACTACCTGTTCACGCGATAATTCGTATTTTTTTGCCAGAATATATAAATCATTAGAGATATAGCTACGGAAGTATGCCGGATCATCCGAGTTCACCGTCACCTTGACGCCTTCGGTCAAGAGTTCGACGATCTCCTTGCCCTTCATGTCATCACCCACGAATCCGTTCGATGCGGGGCAGCAGGTAAGACCGATGCCGTGCTCCTTCACGTAAGCTACAAGCGTGGGATCCTCGACTATGTTGGTTCCGTGGTCCAGGCGATCGACGCCGATTTCGAGCAGGGCCTGACGGATGTGCTCGATGGAGTTTTCCTGATCGATGTCGCAGTGCATGGCAACGGGAAATCCGTCGGCCTTGGCGCGGGCGAAAACCTCGGCGAACTTCAAGGGTGGGTTGTCGCGCTCATCCGAGTCCAGCCCGATGCCGAGAATCAGGTCCTTGTGGGGGAGTGCCTGCTCGTAGGTTTCCATCGCCGACTCCGCCGAAAAATCGCGGAGAAAGCACATGATGAGCGCGGCATCGATACCGAGGCTCGGTGCCTCTTCAACCGCGCGGTGATAACCCTTGATGACGGTTTCAAACGAGACGCCGCGTGAGGTGTGCGCCTGCGGGTCGAAAAACAGCTCCACGTGCACGACGCCGTTATCCTTCGCGCGGCGCAGATAGGCCATTGCCAGCTCATAGAAGTCGCTTTCGTCCTGTAGCACGTTCATCGCAGGATAGTACACGGCGAGAAAGGATGAGAGTGAGTCGAACCGGTAGCTCGCCTCAACCTCCTCGATGGTGCTCTGTCCGATATCGATACCGTTCTTTTCGGCTAAAGCCAGTTTAAGATCGGGCTCCAGAGTTCCTTCTAGGTGAAGGTGAAGTTCCGCTTTGGGTAGGCCTTTGATGAATTCGTGGGTTACGCTCGAGTTACTCATGTAGGGTTCCTTTCGGGGAGGGGAGCGGGGCGTCGGGGGTCGTCGGCATTAGGTCGGTTGCATTTAAGATGCTCAAAAGACTAGCGTTTTTCCTCCGTAAAATCCATATCGTTACAAAGCTTTTGCCGAGCGAAACTCCACTGTTTATCGAAATGTATATATCCGCGTTTTCGGGTTGGGGGACGGTCATCAAGGCTGTAAGCGACACTCACGGTAGGTGAACACAAGACCGGACGTTCAACGGAGCAAAACTACCGTTCTACAAAATGGGACGACGCCTCGGCCATGCAAGGGAAGGGGTTATTGCGATGCTCCATCTGCAAAATCACCCAAAAAACTTATTGACAAATTCCACAACCGCATATACTGTATATATCTGTCTATAGGACAGGTGGGTTTCCGGGACGTCATGCGATAACCTGCCGGTATCGCGAATCAGATGGTGGGTTTGTCGAAGATATGTTCAAAGGAGGGGTAGGTAATGAGGCTCATAGTATCCAATCGTTCGGGAACACCGATCTACGAGCAGATCAAATCCCAGATCAAGGAAGCGATCTTTTCCGGTGAACTTATCGAAGACGAGATGCTTCCGTCGATCAGACAATTGGCTCGGGATTTACAGATAAGCGTCATAACAACAACCCGGGCCTACAACGATCTTGAGGCAGAGGGTTTTATTTACAGTGTGCAGGGGAAGGGTAACTTCGTTTTGCCGCGCAGCAAGGAGCTCGCGCGGGAAAATGCACTCCATAAGATCGAAGTCGGTCTCATGACAACGATCGAGTTGGCAAAGGTCAACGACGTGTCGGAAAAAGAAATCATCGAGCGTATCAAAATATTATGGGAGGAAGGCAATGAGCAGTCAGTCACAGTCTAAGGCGCTGGAGATTCGCAGCCTACGAAAGAGTTACGAGGGGTTTACTCTGGATAACATCTCATTCGATGTGCCGAATGGTTATATCACCGGGTTCATCGGTCCGAATGGGGCGGGAAAAACCACAACGATAAAGCTTTTGTTGGACATCGCGATGGCAGATTCGGGTTCGGTGAGGGTGTTCGGGGAGGAAAAAAGCATTTATCTGAACAATCAGATAGGTGTTGTTACGGATGAGCCTCCTTTTGCGGATTTTTGGTCCTGTGACGACCTCGAATCGGTGCTTTCGGCGTTTTATGACAGATGGGATAAACTCGCTTTTGACAGCCATTTAAAGCGCTTCGAAATCGATAGGAAAAAGGCGATCAAAGAATTGTCACGGGGAATGAAAGTGAAGCTGATGATTGCGGTGGCTTTATCGCATGATGCAAAGATCCTCGTACTCGACGAGCCGACCAGCGGATTGGACCCGGTTGCCCGTGATGAAATTTGTACTCTACTGGGAGACTTTATCTGTGACGAGAAGCATAGTGTACTTTTTTCCACCCACATAACGAGCGACCTCGAAAAAATCGCCGATTACGTTGTCTTCATCTTGGATGGGCGGCTGATATTCAACGGATCGAAGGAAGAACTGATCGAGAACTTCGTCCATATCAAAGGGGGGCGTGATGAATTGTCGGTGGAGCAGAGAGCGCTGGTGATCGGCATCCGTGAGCATGGAACCGGGTTTGCGGGAATGGCATCGATATCCGACATCGAGAAACTCCCGAATACAGCGGTTTACGATCCGATTACTCTGGATGAGATGATCATTTACTTTAATAAGGAGTTGAAGAACAATGCGTAAACTCGGTGCATTTCTCAGGCTTGAATTAAAGACCATAGCGGAACAGACCACGCCGCTCTACATTGCCCTTTACCTGATCGCGCTCCTGCTCTTTGTGTTGACGACCCAAAGTGTGTGGATGGGTGTGGTGGTCGGGATCCTTTCGGCTGTCACTCTTGTCAACTATCTGTTTCATGTTTCGGAAAAGAACAATATGGATGCTTTGTATCCCCTGCTCGGATTGAGCAGAAAGGATGTCGTTTGTGGTAGGTGTATCTTCGGATTTCTACTCACGGTTGTTGTCGTGACCATTGTTTCGTTCGCATCTTTTCTCCTGGTTGCGGCATTGGATGCGATGTTACCCGGTTTGCGGGAAATGGCCGAAATCGATTTTTCGGTGCCTTACGCATCTCAGTTGCTTTTTCTTCTCACGACCGTAGTGGTAACCATGGGAGTTTTGCAACTACCGATCTACTTTAAGATGGGCTATTCGCGGGCCAAAAATATAGCGATAATCATTCCATCGATCATCGTACTCATTTTTGCCGGGTTTATGGGTTTTGTCATGGGAGCCAACTCCGTCGGAGATAAGCTTGCGGCTGTCAATGCCTTTCTCGACAGCCCTGTGTTCATCGTGATGTGTATCGCCGTTTTGGTTTTTGCAGCCCTCGTTTCATACCGCCTCTCACTAAAGTTCTACCAAAGTCGTGACTTCTAGCCGGGCGATCTATCTTGTTGGCCGCGTGCTGCACGGCTACGCAAGCAAGCTTTAACGCTTGCGCCTACGGGATGCCTGCACCGCGAAAATCGCATCCGTTGCCCGACGGTCATAGACAGCACCCGACTCTTGGTCTATCATCATTTGTGACCTTTAAGAGCGGTACCGTGAGACCGACAAGGCGCTGAATCGAAGAGAGTGGGCGGGCGAAGTGGCCCGTGCCGTTTTGATGGATGCCTTTGTCGTGTTGCGGCAGGGGTATTTTTGTGCCTGTGCGCCGATGGTGGTTCGACATGCTCTGTTTGCGGGGTCGGTGGGGCGGCTCGGAGCCGCTTCCTACACGGTCGGTTGTTTTCGAGAAACGAGGTGCAGGTGACATCATTTAAAACGCAGAGTGTCGTTATGGATGGCGACGCCATATCCCGAGCTTTGACCCGCGTTACCCACGAAATACTGGAAGCCAATAAAGGGGCGGACAATATCGCTTTGGTGGGCATCGTAACCCGCGGCGATCTGCTTGCCGCCGAGATCGCCGTCAAGATCAAGCAGATCGAGGGGGTGGAGGTCTCCGTCGGTTCACTCGACATCAGTTTTTATCGCGACGACGTGGCGATCCATATCAGCCCCGAGGTTCATACCACCAACATTCCCTTCTCCGTGGACGGCAAGACCATCGTGCTTGTGGATGATGTGCTCTTTACGGGGCGCACCATCCGCGCGGCGCTCGACGCCATCATGGATTACGGCCGTCCGTCCGCCATACAGCTGGCGGTGCTTGTTGATCGCGGTCATCGCGAACTGCCGATCCGCGCCGACTACGTGGGCAAGAACGTACCGTCCTCCCCTTCGGAGCACGTACGGTTCTTCACCGAAAGCGTAGATGGCAGAACAACCGTCGAGATACTCAAGGCCGAGCCGGGCGAGCGTATCGGCTCCGCGCCGTTGGCTCCCAAGGATACGAGTGAAAAGGAGGTCGAGGCCTGATGGGTGTGCTTTCAACCGAGAACGTATTGACGATCCATGATCTGTCCATCGACGATATCTACCTTACTTTGGACACCGCGCGGTCGTTTAAGGAGGTTAACGATCGTACCATCAAGAAGCTACCCACCCTGCGTGGGCGTACGGTGGTCAACGTCTTTTTGGAACCCTCCACCCGCACCCGCACTTCCTTTGAAATCGCGGCCAAGCGACTTTCGGCCGATGCCATCAATTTTTCGGCTTCCACCTCGTCGACTACCAAGGGTGAGTCGCTGGTGGACACCGCCAAGACGTTGGATGCGATGGATTGTGACCTGGTGATCATCCGTCATTCCTATGCGGGTTCGCCGAAGATTTTTGCCGATAACGTGCGGGCCAACGTCATCAACGCCGGCGACGGTAAGCACCAACATCCCACCCAGGCCCTCCTGGATCTCTATACCATGCGCGAACACTTCGGGCACATCGAGGGACTCAAGGTGGCGATCGTCGGCGATGTCGTGCATTCGCGCGTCTTCGGCTCGCTGGCACCGGCACTTAAAAAACTCGGTGCCGAGGTGACGGCTATTGCTCCGGCCACCTTGCTACCTGCGCACCCCGAGGTCTTGGGCGCGAAGGTGTCCACCGATCTGGACGCGAATCTCGGTGACTTCGACGTGATCTACCTGCTGCGTATCCAACAGGAGCGTATTGAGCGGTCACCGATTCCGAGTCTGCGCGAGTACGCCGTGTTCTACGGACTTAACGCCGGGCGTATGGCGCGGCTCAAAGAGGGTGCCATCGTCATGCATCCCGGCCCCGTCAACCGTGGCGTGGAGCTGAGCTCGGATGTTGCCGACAACGCCCGTAGTTTGGTGCTCGATCAGGTCAATGCCGGCGTTGCGGTACGCATGGCGTTGATGTATCTACTTTTGGGAGGTCAAGATGGCACTATTGCTTAAAAACGCCCGTTGTATCGATCCGGCGGTCTCGCTCGACGCCGTACGCGATATCCTCGTCCGTGACGGCAGGATCGTTCAGATCGGCGAACCGGGCACCGTCGAGTTGCCTAAAGGTGTGGAGCGCGACCNNCCTGACGGGAAAGGTGCTCGTTCCCGGCCTCATGGACATGCACGTGCATCTGCGCGATCCCGGCCAGGAATACAAGGAGGATCTTGCAAGTGGCGGCAGGGCGGCGGCGCGGGGTGGATTCACCGCGGTGCTGGCGATGCCCAACACCAAACCCACCTGCGATAACGCTTCCATCGTGCGCGATATGATCGAAAAGGCTACTGCGATCACCCGTACCCGCATCTACGTGAGCGGGGCTATGACCGTCGGCCTCAAAGGTGAGGCCCTAAGTGAGATGGGCGACATGGCGCGCGCCGGTGCGGTGGCGTTTACCGATGACGGTAGGGGAGTGCAGGGCAACAAGATGATGCGTCTGGCCATGGATTACGCCAAGACCTTCAAGCGCCCGGTACTCAGTCACTGTCAGGTGGAGGATCTCTCCGCCAAAGGTGCGATCAACGAGGGTGCCGTGTCCACGCGCCTGGGGCTGGCCGGTTGGCCGGCGGTAGCGGAGGAGATCCAGATCGCCCGTGACATAGCTCTCGCCGAACTTACCGGCTGTCCGCTCCATATCCAGCACATCTCCACGACCAAAGGTGTGGAGTTGGTTGCACAGGCTAAAGAAAAGGGGCTGCCGGTTACCTGTGAGGTCACTCCACATCATCTCTTCCTTTGCGATGAAGACATCGATGAATCCTACAACACGAGTCTGAAGATGAATCCGCCGTTACGGACACGTGACGATATGCTGGCACTGCAACAACACCTGATCTCGGGTGTGATAGATTGTATTGCAACGGACCACGCTCCCCACGCCCCGTTTGAGAAGGCTTTGGAGTTCGAGTTGGCGCCGTTCGGTACAACGGGATTGGAGACGGCCCTGCCGCTTGTTATGACAAACATGGTGGAGACGGGAGATCTTTCCTTAAGCGCGCTGGTGGAGCGCATGGCTCATGCGCCGCGCACCATCCTCGGTCTGCCGCCCGTCCATCTCGAGGCCGGCTCGGTCGCCGACCTTACGGTGATAGACCCGCAGGCCGAATACGAAGTCACTGCCGACGGTTTCGAGTCGAAATCGCAAAACTCGGCATTTATCGGATATAGATTGAAAGGTTGTGCCAGCGACGTGTACGTCGCGGGCTACGCTTCGCTCGAGGACGGAAAGGTTTTAGGTTTATGAGTGAAAACAAACGGGCCGTACTGCTTTTGGAGGACGGCACATACTTCGAGGGACGATCCTGCGGCGCTCAAGGCACGAGCTTCGGCGAGATCTGCTTCAATACCGCGGCGATCGGTTACCCCGAGGTCATCAGCGATCCCGGTTACGCCGGGCAGATCGTGGTGATGACTTACCCGCAGATCGGTAACTACGGCATCAGCACCCCCGATCTCCAGCGCGACAGCCTGGCCTTACGCGGTTTGGTGGCTCGCGATATCTGTAAGACCCCGTCCAACTTCCGATCCGAGAAAAGTCTGCCCGCGTTGTTGATCGAACAGGGCATCGTGGCGATCGACAACATCGATACCCGCGAACTGGTAACCACGGTGCGCGAGAAGGGCAACATGAAAGCGGTGCTCTCGACCGAGATTTTTGATCGCGAGGTACTGCTGGCCCGGCTCGGTGAAGCGCCGTCACTCGGGCAGT
>DOMT01000226.1:0-234 GCA_003509825.1 Coriobacteriia bacterium | reverse complement strand
GGTCTTCGGCGATCTTTTGGAACCGGGGCTGCCCGAAAGCCACCGGATCGCGGTTTACGACTGCGGGTGTAGCCGCAGTATCCTACGCGGCCTCAAGCGTGCCGGGTTCAAGGTGACGGTGGTTCCCTGGAACACGCCGGCCGATGAAGTTATGGCGATGGGTGCAGACGGGGTGCTCTTCAGCAACGGCCCCGGCAACCCCGAGCGTCTTGCCGCCACCATCGAGGCGGCTGG
>DOMT01000048.1 GCA_003509825.1 Coriobacteriia bacterium | reverse complement strand
TCTATCTTGTGGCGACGGGTGGAGCGGCCGCCTACCTGGCCGGCTTCGTGAAATCCGCAGAACTCGTAGCCTACGAGGACCTCGGCACCGAGGCATTGCAAAAACTGACGATCAAGGACATGCCTGTGTTCGTGGCCATAGACGGCTACGGAGGCGATTTGTATGCGGCATGATAACAAACGATGAGGAAAGTGAAAACGGATTGAAAACAAGAGGCCGTGGAATATTCATAACATTCGAAGGCGGGGAAGGCGTGGGTAAGTCGACGCAGATCCTGCTTTTGGCAAAGCGTTTGGAGGCAGCAGGCATCGAAGTCGAGCGCCTGCGTGAACCGGGCGGGACCCGCATCGGCGAGGCGATACGCGCCGTTTTATTGGATGCGGGCAATACCGAGCTCAATGCGATAAGCGAGCTGTTGCTCTACGAGGCGGCCCGGGCTCAGCTGGTAACCGAGCTCATCGAGCCGGCTTTGCAGCGGGGTGCCGTTGTGCTCTGCGATCGCTACACCGATTCCACCGTGGCTTACCAGGGAATCGCCCGCGGACTGGGTGTCGATGAAGTGGAGCAACTCAATCGCATCGGTAGCCTCGGAGTGGCTCCCGATAGAACGATACTCATCACCCACGACGCGAAAGAGGCGCTGGAGCGTGCCACCGAGCAGGGCGCGGATCGCCTTGAAGCGGAGGGCATGGAGTTTCACAAAAAGGTGCTCGGCGGCTTCGAGTTTTTGGCGGCAAAGGAGCTCGATCGCATCAGGAAGGTGCCCTGTCATCCGGAGAAGAAAGATACCGCCATCGCGGTGTTCGAGCAGGTCGCCGATTTGTTTCCCGATATCGAAACCGATGATTTCGTCATTACGGATGAGCTGTTGGCGCAGGTAAAAGAGGGGCACGACCGATGAGCGCCGAAACCTCACCGTCCCTTGCGCCGCCGGCCCATACACAACCGGGCGCTGTGGCGGAGATCATCCCTCCCTTCGACACTTTGACCGGTCAACCGCTCGTCGCCCGTTTCCTGAGCTCGGCGGTTGAAAACCATAAAACCTCGCACGCCTACCTGTTCATCGGCCCGATCGGCGCAGGTAAAAACGAGGCTGCGGCGGCGCTGGCCAAGGCCTTGATCTGTCGCAACGGCGGTTGTGGAAAATGTGACGACTGTATCCGGGCTGCGCGCAAAACCCATCCCGATATCAAAATCGTCGATCCCGAGGGCGCTCAGGGTTACGTTGCCGAGCAGATCAGGGAGCTGATCCACGACACGAACCTGGCACCGATCCAGGCACAGAACAAGGTCTACATCATCACCCGCGCCGACCAACTCAGCGGCGCGCCGGCCAACGCCTTTCTCAAAACGCTCGAGGAACCCCCGGCCCGGGTGATCTTCATTTTGCTCGCCCGCACCAAAGACAGCGTGCTCGACACCATAATCTCGCGTTGTCAGGTCATCGTTTTCCGCGCCATCCCCGAGGTCGAAGCCGTCACCCTGCTCATGGATCACAGCCGGGTCACGCTCAAGGAGGCGCGCATCGCCTTGGCCTCCACGGGCGGTTCGGCCTATAAGGCCAAGGGATTTCTAGTCTCAAGTGCAGCGCGCACTCTGCGGATAAAGGTCATGGAGGCGATCGAGCAACTCGGGGATGCGGATCCGCTCGAGATCATCACTCTCGCCCGTGATCTGCTCATCTACCTCAAACAGCCCCTCGATGAAGTGAAGGTGGAACAGGAAAAACAACTTGCCGAGGGCGGTGAGTTTCTCAGCAAGGGAGCGCTTTCGGCCTTGGAGCGAAGCCAAAAACGCCAGCTGACCATGCGTGAGCGCGAGACGCTCGGTGAGGTCTTCAACGTGATGCGGTCGTGGCTGCGCGACTGCCTGGCGCTCAAGGTGGGGCGGACCGACGATGTGGTGAACGTCGACTTCCTCTACAACATCGAAAAAACCGCCGCGAACACCACCGAGGCGGCGCTCGTGCGCTCGATTTTGGCCGTCGATGAGGCCGAGGTGCAAATACAATATAATGTATCAGTGCAATCGGCTATCGAGGCACTGTTATTTAAAATTCGAAAAGAGCTTGTGAGATATGTCTGAACAAAAAAAGGTCGTGGCGGTAAAGCTACGTTATAATCCGAAGTCCTATTGGTTCGATCCCGTTCTCTCAACCTATAAGGCAGGCGATCACGTCTTGGTGGATACCGAGCGCGGTCGTGAGATCGGCTTGGTGGTGGATGGCGNNTGTCACCGAAAAGCAACTCAAGGACATCAAAGAACCCCTCAAGCCCGTGATCAGGGCTTTGACCGACACCGATTACGAGCGCATTGACGAGCTCGATGCCAAAGGGCGCGAGGCCATGCCGGTGTTTCGTGAACTCATATCCAAGCACGGCTTGGATATGAAGCCGGTGTCCGTCGATTACCTGTTTACCGGTGACAAGGCGGTCTTCTATTTTTCCAACGACGATCGCGTGGACTTCCGCGACCTGGTGCGCGACCTGGCCTCGCGCTTTCACATCCGTGTGGACATGCGCCAGATCGGCGTGCGCGACGAAGCCCGCATTCTCGGTGGACTCGCCCATTGCGGTGAGGAACTCTGCTGTACGCGACTGGGCGGTGAGTTTCAGCCGGTCTCGATCCGTATGGCCAAGGAGCAGGACCTGCCGCTCAACCCGACGAAGATCTCCGGCGCCTGTGGGCGCCTGATGTGCTGTTTGCGCTACGAGTTCGAAGCCTACAAGGACTTCAAGAGCCGCGCACCCAAAAAGGGCGCGATCATCGAAACACCGATCGGACAAGGCAAGGTTATCGACTTCGACACGCCGCGTGAGATTATCACACTCAGATTGGAAGACGGCAAACAGCTCTCGGTGCCGCTCAAGGACTTCGAGTGCGATAAGGACGCGGACGGTAAGTGCCACCCCTGTCGCATATCACGCGACACCATCGATCGCTGCGCCAGCAGCAGCATTTTGATGGCGCTGGCCGCCCTCGACCAGGAAACCGCGCCCGTGGAACCGGTGGAACGGGTAGAAAGGCGCAGGCGTAAAAACGACAGGGAGCCCGATGCCAGGCGTCCACGCAGGGGCAGCAAGCGAGGTTCCGAGTCCGACACCGGTGAAGAAACCCGGGTCGAGACGCGTGGTGACCGGCAAAAGCGCCGACAGGAGAGCGGTAAGGGCGACAAAAAAGTCAGGGATAAGAAAGAAGCGGATGCCGCAACGCCCCGCAAGCGCAATGCGCAAAAGAACAAGCCACGTCCCGGTCAGCATTCCTCGGGGCTCAGAGGTTCTGCAAACGACGGGGGAGCCGAAGACACCGGTAAGCCGAGAGACGCAAAGAAGGCTCTCGATACGAAGGTTCCGGGTGAGGAACGTTCGGGATCGGGCAACCGTCGCAATCGCGGCAACCGTCGCAGACGCGGCGGTTCTTCCGGAGGCGGCGGTAACGATGTCGGCAGCGGAGCCGGTGGTAACAACAACGAAAGCCGCTCCGGCGCAAACCCCGAGGGGCTCAGGCGCCGTAGGCGCCCGACCAATAAACCCGAATCCCGATCGGAATAAAACATGATTGAGAAGCGCGCTCTGCTCACCGACCTCTACCAACTGACGATGGCGCAGGCTTACCTGCGCTCGGGCATTGCAGGTAAAGAAGCCTGTTTTTACATCCACTTCCGCGAAAACCCCTTCAAGGGCGGATATGCCCTGTCCTGCGGCTTGGAGCAGATTGTCGAATTCGTCGAGTCCTACGGCTTCAGTGATGAAGATTGCGAGTATGTCCGAAGCATCGAAGATGCCACCGGACACGCCCTGTTCTCGGATGACTTCATCGATACCTTGGGCGGACTGCGGTTGTCGCTGGACGTTGACGCGGCTCCTGAAGGCTCGTTGATATTTGCCGGCGAGCCGGTGCTTCGGGTGATGGGGCCGGTGATGCAGTGTCAGCTTGTGGAGACGGCCATTCTCAACATCTTCAACTTTCAGACCTTGGTGGCCACCAAGGCTTCCAGAATCTGTCAGGTGGCCAAGGGGCCGGTTGCCGAGTTCGGACTCCGGAGGGCGCAAGGGCCGGCCGGGGGTCTGTTGGCATCCCGGGCCGCTTATGTGGGGGGGTGCTCGTCTACCTCCAACGTCGAAGCCGGCAAGGTGTTCGGGTTGCCCGTGTCCGGAACACATGCCCATTCGTGGGTGATGGCCCATGACAGCGAACTCGAGGCATTCAGGTCGTTTGCGCGGGAGTTTCCCACCAACAGCACTCTTTTGGTGGACACCTATAACGTTGCCGGGGGCGTGAAAAACGCCATAACCGTCGCGCGCGAGATGGAAGAGCGGGGAGCCGAACTTTCGGCCATCCGCATCGATTCGGGCGACCTGGTTTGGCTTTCCTGCATGGCGCGAGAGATGCTCGACGATGCCGGGCTCGATTATGTGAAGATCGCGGCCAGCAACGATCTCGACGAATACACCATCCAGTCGCTCAACGAGCAGGGTGCCGCCATCGATATGTGGGGCGTGGGCACCAAACTGGCCACTGCCTGGGAGCAGCCGGCATTGTCCGGCGTCTACAAGCTCAGCGCCACCCGTAACCCGGGGGACGATCGTTGGACGGCGCAGCTCAAAATCTCCGAGCAGACGGCAAAGACCACGCTGCCGGGCATTCTCGCCGTGCGTCGCTACTTCGATGCCGACGGGGTGTATGTGGGCGACATGGTTTATGACGAGCAACTCTTGCCCGAGCGGGATCTGATCATCGACCCCAACGATGAGCTCAGACGCAAAGATCTCTCGGGCTTCGGGTATTTTTCTTTGCTCGAGCCCTGTGTGCGTGGTGGGCGCTCCGTGTTACCCGCAAAATCCGTCGCCGATATCCGCAACCATGCGCTTTCCGACCTCGCCCGTCTCCATGCAACGAACAGGCGCTTCCTAAACCCCCATACCTATCCCGTCGGCCTTGATCGGGCGCTGCTGGATCAACGCGACGCGCTCATCAGAAAGGCACGACTCATCGATTGATTGCAACGCCGATAGGGGCGAAGAGCAGCGCGCTCGCGCAACACTTCTCCGCCCCTGTTGCAACTTCGTTCTATCTTTTGCCGGAATTATGCAAAATAATCATAGGAAACCGACTTCTCAGCCGGACGAACGGGTTTTTATCTCGCCGTCTCAGCGCGTATCATTGCTATAATGAAACAATCGGTGTTGCCGCCGGTCGACATCGCTTAAACCAACCGCTTCAAGCATGTCGTCGGGGAAGAGGGGCATGAAGGCGACAAAGAGTTGTGAAGGTGGAGGAGTGGGCGTTTCTCACGGAATAGCGTTGAAGGTGGGTGTGGCCGCGCTCGTTTTATGCAGCGCTCTTCTTTTGACCTCCTGTGACGGTACTATCGAAATGGAGGGTCTGTTCGGTGAGGCACCCGCTCTCACCGCCGATGTTTCCGCCGATGACCCCTCCCGGGCAAACCCCGGTGCTCCGCGCGATACGACCCCTGTGGTTCTCGTGGCCGAGCAGCCGGGTATCGCAACGTACGATCACGATAAGGCTACACTCGATTATTCCAATGTCGCAGCCGGTTATCTCTGTGTGCGCAACAACATGGCCGGTGTCAAGGTGATGGTGATTATGACCGTTCCCGATGGAAACCAGTACAAATACCCCATAACCGAGTCCGGTGTTTTTCAGACGATTCCGCTTTCCCGAGGCAACGGTGTCTACCAGGTGGATGTGTATGAAAATCTGTACGGCGACAGCTATGCGGCGATTTTCACCCAGCAGGTGGATGTGGCGCTGGCCGATGAATACGGAGCGTTTCTCTACCCCAACACCGTTGTGAGGTTCTCCGACGGTGACGAGGCCGTAACGCTCAGCCGACAGCTGGCAACCAACGCAACGAGCGATGTTGAGGTCGTCGACCAAATATACATGTGGGTGGTGCAAAATATCGAGTATGACTACGAAAAGGCCGAGACGGTTGCTCCCGGGTATCTGCCCGATAATGCGGATACGCTCCGGACGAAGACCGGAATCTGTTTTGATTATGCGGCGCTCATGGCGGCGATGTTGAGGGCTCAGAGTCTACCGACGAAATTGGATGTCGGGTATTGCGGTGAGGCGTATCACGCGTGGATCGAGGTTTATACCCGGGATGCGGGATGGATCCGCAAGAAGATAGAGTTTCCCGGGGGTGCTTATGTAAGGTTGGATCCCACGTTTGATTCGGCCGGCAAGGGCACGGGTGATGTTAGCAGGCTTGTCGGTGACGGTCGCACGTACCAACCGATGTTTTATTATTGATGGATGAAAGGGGATAAGGATGGCTGAGAATACCGGCAAACGAAAAGAACTGAATGCAGCTGAGCTGAGTTTGTTCTTCACGAATCTGGAACTCATCTACCATTCCGGACTCACACCTGCTGAAGGGTTTGATATCCTACGGCAAAGTTCGCAGAGTGGCTCACAAGGGGCAGCAGACAGGGCATGGTTTGGAAGTCTCTATGAGCATTCTGTAGCGGGAAGGTCGCTTACAGAATCGCTCAAAGCAGCAGGTGGCGTTCCTAATTACGCCATTTCATTGTTACAGATAGGCGAAAAGACCGGTAAGCTCGAAGACACCTGTGTTGGGCTTCGCGATTATTACCAAAAAAGAGACGAACTGAGTCAGTCTTTGCGCTCGGCACTCGTGTATCCTCTTATCATGATACTTATGGTCTTTGCCGTTGTGGTTATATTGCTCACGCAGGCTATGCCGGTGTTTGACCAAGTGTTTAACCAGTTAGGTCTTGAGCTTACCGGTGTTGCCGGAACATTGCTGGCTATCGGAGAGGTTCTCAGGTCATCTCCACTCTACATCACTGTAGCTGTACTAGCCATTGTTTTTATAATTGTAATTCTTCGTCTCACTCCTTTTGGCAAAAAGTTTTTTGCCAAAGTATACGAACACGCTCCGATAACGCGCATCATTTCCTTTGAGACCTCTTTGCAAAGGTTCGCCTTGGCGATGGCAACAATGTCTCGAAGTGGCCTGGAGGCGGATGTGGCTATCGGTTTAGCTGAACCATTGATTGATAACGGTGAGGCGAAAAAACGTATTCATGAGATGCAGAGGAAAATAGAGAAAAGCGCAAGCCTCCAATCCGCGGTAGAAGAAAGCGAATTATTCTCTCCTGATGAGATGTCCGTGCTATCGGTAGGCTTTAAAACGGGGTCGGATGCCAGGGCTTTTGAGCAAGTAGGAGAATCTATTTCTCGGACAACCGAACGTAAGATTAACCGTTTGGTGGGCACCCTAGAGCCTGCTTTAGTTGCGTTCATGTGTATTATTGTTGGTGCGGTTCTGCTTTCGGTAATGTTGCCGCTACTTGGAGTGCTTGGTACTATCTGATAGTGGCAGAGGAGGGCTGACCTAGATGTATAAAACAACAAGAAGACCACTCGTCATCCGCATCCTTACTTCATGGGTGTTGTGGGTTGTGCTGTTCTTGGTGTTACTGGGTTGTAT
>DOMT01000214.1:21759-23209 GCA_003509825.1 Coriobacteriia bacterium | reverse complement strand
GGGATTACCGTTTTGTTTCCCATGCTCACTTACCTCCTTGTGTGGTTTCGTCGGTGGTCGGATCGCCGCTCTCTTGCGCCGCAGCGCCGGCGGCCTTGCGGGCCTGCACGGACTGCGGGTTCATCGGCGTAGGTACCGAGACCTTGTAGAAATTCCCGGCAAAATCGATGGAGATATCGCTGAACGTTACGCCGAAGAGATCGTGTACCTCGTTCTCGAAAAAGAATGCCGCAGGAAACAGCCCGGTGATGGAGGGAACGCGGGCCTGCGTGTCGACGATGAATCTCAGGTTTTCAAGCATGAGACCGTCGGAAAAGCTGTAGAGCAGCTCCACACCACCTTCGACCGTACTGCCGCAGATGTTTACGAAGCGCCAATGAGAGTCGAAGTAGGCTTTCGCCTGCTGCATCAGGGTGGAAAGTGCCGTATCGATGAAGGCTTGGGGCTTATCGTTATGCGACATTGCTGTTCTCCTTTTCGAGCGTTTGTCGTAAGGCGTTGTCACGCACCGTTTGCCCGTCGACCTGTTTATCCGCGGCGCTGACCTTTGCGGGTTTGGGCGCGGCAACGAAGGTGCCCGCCTGCATGGCCAAACGTTTTTCTTCCAAAATGCCGAGACCCTGTACGACGGCGTCGATGATGGCCTCGGGGCGTACGGCACAGCCGGGGGCGTATACGTCTACGGGGATGGCTACATCGCAGCCGCCCAAGGTGTTGTAGCACTCCTTGAAGATGCCACCGCTACAGGCGCAAACACCGCAGGCGATAACCACCTTGGGTTCCAGCATCTGCTCATAGATCTGCTGCAGCACTCGGCTGTTGCGCTCGTTTACGCTGCCGGTAACGAGAAAGATATCGGCATGTTTGGGGTTACCGGTATTGATGATACCGAAACGCTCCACGTCATACATGGGTGTGAGGCAGGCCAGTACCTCGATGTCGCAGCCGTTGCAGCTCGAGGCATCGTAGTGGATCAGCCAGGGTGATTTTATGGTTGACGACATGTCATCTCCTTACCAGGGCAGATACGGAATCAGGGCGAAATTCGCAGCCACGGCCACCACGGTGACGGCCCAGCTGCTCTTGAGCATGAACTGCCATTTGACGCGGGCGAAGTTGTTGTCGATCAGAACTTCGAGCACGTAGATCAAGATGATGCCCACCACGGCGACGATGGCGGCGACCGGGCTACCCCAAACGAGGAATAGGGCCACCCATCCGAGGAAGAGCACCGTCTCGTACCAGTGCATGATCTCCACCACGGCCAGCGTGCGCCCGCTCATCTCGGTGGTGATTCCCTTTACCAGCTCCTGATGCGCATGATGCGAGTAGCTGAGGTCGAAGGGCGATTTGCGCAGTTTGATGGTGAGAACGAATACCAGACCGATAAACACCAAAGGCAGTGCGGCGACGAGGGGCTGCTGCGCGGTAAAGACGGCGGAGGTGTCGA
>DOMT01000214.1:7513-21700 GCA_003509825.1 Coriobacteriia bacterium | reverse complement strand
GGTGGAGTAGGCCGCCACGATGAAAAACAGGCTCGAAACCGTATAGACGAATATTACGAGCAGCAAATTGCCGCCGGCAAAAAAGATCACGCCCGACACCAAAACGAAGAAAAACGAGAGCGCCACATAAAAGCCTTGATAACGATTGACCGAAACGTCTTCTTTGGCGAGTAGTTTCTTTACGTCGTGCAGCGGCTGTAGGAGCGGTGGCCCTACCCGACCTTGGAGGCGGGCGGTGAAGATCCGATCCCAGCCGGCGATCAGGCAACCCAAAACGGGTGCCACGAACACGAAGCCGACCAGGGCAAATACCACAGAGATAGTCGTCATAAAGCGCTCACCGCCAAAGGAAGGGAGATACCGGTTACATCGAACAGTAAAACAACGGCTCCGAGGGCCAAGATGATGATGCAGGCGATGTTTGCCGGCGACACCAGTGCCTTCTCGCCGAACCAACCATCCATATACCAGTTGCGCTGGCTGGCCACACCGACTTGCGAAAGTGAGTTGAGGTACTCACGCTTATGTGAATCGAGGCCCACGCCGCTTAAGTAGATATCGACCTCGCGTGCGCTCGACCTGCCGAAAAAGACCGCAAAGGCCAGCAGCAATATCACCACGATGATGCTCATGATCAAGAGGTTGTCAAAGCCGATGGTGGAGGAGACATCGCCTAAGGAGGGTACGACCAGGTACTCGGAGATGAAGGGGAAGCCCACGGAAAGCGCGACGGTTAAAAGGGCCATGATCGCTATGCCCGCCCATTCGCTCGGATGAACACCGCGCTCTTTGCTCTTATCACCAACGGACACGGCCAGCAGCTTGCCCAGCCATTTGGTCCAAAACATGAAGGTCGCCGCCGAACCGAAGGCCAGGATGATCAACAGAACGTAGTTGTTCGTATCGGCGAAGGAAACCAGCGTGGCCCATTTGGAGATCAGCATGCCGAAGGGAGCCAAAAACATCACCAGGATGCCGAGCGCCATCAACCGGGCCAGTTTGGGCAGGCGCACGAAGACGTTGTCCATGGCCTCGATATCGCGACTGCCGATTTTGTGCTCGGCGCTGCCCACACAGAGAAAGAGCAGGGATTTTGCCGCCGCATGAAATATCAAAAGGAAGATCGCGGCCCAAACGGCCTCAGGTGTCCCCACGCCGGCGCAGGCTACGATCAGGCCCAGGTTCGCCACCGTCGAGTAGGCCAAAACGCGCTTGGCGTTACTTTGGGAGATGGCGAGCAGCGAGCAGAACAGGAAGGTCAGAGCGCCGATAAGCATCACCATGATGCCGTTGCTGGTAAAGCCGAAAGCCGGAGCCAGGCGGATCAACAAAAAGACGCCGGCCTTAACCATGGTGGAGGAGTGGAGCAAGGCGCTCGTCGGCGTGGGTGCGACCATGGCACCGAGCAACCAACTCTGGAAGGGCATCTGCGCCGCCTTGGTGATGCCGGCAAAGGCCAAAAGCGCGATGGGGATGCCGAGTAAACCGGCCTGTCCGTCTGCGATAACGGTGGAAAGCTCGCCGATACCCTGCATGCCCAGCAGCAGCAAGGCGATGGCAAAGGCCAGGCCGCCCAGCAGGTTCATTACAACCTGGCGAAACGAATTGTCGATGGCTTCCTGCGTGCGGGTGTAGCCGATCAAGGCGAAGGAGCAAACGGTGGTGAGTTCCCAGGCGGTGAAGAACCACGTCAGATTATTGGCGATCACGATCAGATACATCGCGGAGAGAAAGAGAAACATCAGTGCGAAAAAGACGCGACGACGATCGCGGTGCCGCGGTTTTTCCGCAGTGTCGCCCCCGGCGTGCCCGGCGGCGTGTGACTCGTGGTCTTGCATATATCCGAGTGAAAAAATACAGATACCGCCGCCGATGATGCCGATGATCAGCACCATGATGATCGAAAGCGCATCCAGTCGGATATCGGCGCTTATGTTCAGACCATGTGCGTAATTGAGCTCGAAAAAGGCGAGTGCGGCGAGCTGTGTCAGCACCAACAGGGCCGGTAACCGGCGCTTATGCTGAATCGATTTGGCGATGATGTAGAGCGAGATGATTACACTCACCCCAAGCAAAACGTAGCCGATCAGTTCCGAGTCGACCTTGGCATACAAGGGGGTGTCCAAGGCCTCGCCGGCGATCGAGAGGTATTCCACCGTGAGCCAAACGGATGCACCCATGATGAGCGCCGAGTTGCAGATGGTAACGATCCTGCGGAGCGTTTCATTACCGATTACGAGCAATAACGCTGCCGTTGCCAGTGGGAAGAGCACGAGAAAATAAATGAGCAAAATAATCAAAATTCCTCCTTCACCATCAAATCAGGTACAAGTGAAGTGGCATTATAGCAACCGATTTTTTGCAATATGCATTGAAATGCATAAAGAACCCTGATGTAGCGATTCGAAATATGTATAAACTGAGGTAAAAGGCGCTTTTGCCTCTCAGACCGCCTGTTGCATTCTGCCGTCTGCCAACTTAAAAAAACCATTGACATGTCAAAATTCGGCTGCTATTGTCGTAACTCACATCATGGTACATGGGCAGTGTTCTGGGAAGATATGGTCTTGATGAATATACTAACTCCAATATGCGTAATTGTGTATAGTTGGGCAGGGCAAACCTGAGTATTGAAGGCTCTGTCGTGGGAGGGGGAAATATGCAATCAGTCAACAACGCAAGAATGTAGCGAGTGATACTTCGCTGTTTACGCACTTTATGAATGTATACCGTTAAACTTCCGGCTCGGCTTAGTTAGGATGGTAGCAACATGAATGTCATGGAACAAAAACTGCGTATCTTTAAAGAAGTCGCCGACTTGAGCAATATCACCCTGGCTTCGAAAATATTGCACATGAGCCAACCGAGTGTCAGTATTCAGATCCATGAACTCGAGCGGGAGCTCGGGGTGAGGTTGTTTGACCGCTCCAACAAAGGCGTCGTGCTTACCCAGGAGGGACAGGTCTTCTACGGCCACGCCTACCGGCTCATAGAGTCCATAGAAGTGGCGAAGACCGAGCTGCTGAACGCCAAGAAGAATAAGCGTAACTGCATACATATCGGAGCGACGCTGACCATCGGTGAATATCTGTTGCCGCGCATCGCGTATCACTTTTCGAACCTCTACAGAGACGCGGATTTTTGCGTGACCATCGAAAACACGAAGACGGTAACCAAGGATCTTTTGGAGCGACACCTCAACATCGCCTTGGTAGAAGGTCCTATTCCGGCAGACACCCAGCTGACCTTGAAGAGGTTCTGGCATGACGAATTGGCTCTTATCGTGCCTAATAACGAGCGTTGGAAGAACCGCGAAAGCATCACCTTCGAGGAGCTGACACGTGAGCGGATGGTGCTCAGGGAAAAAGGGTCTGGGACACGTGAGATCATGGAGCTCGCCTTGATGCATGAGGGCTTCGACCCCAAGATGCTCAACGTCATCGCCGAGCTGAGCAGCACCCAGGCGATCAAGATCGCCGTTTTGGATGGACTGGGCGTCTCGATCATATCCAAGCTGACCGTACAACAGGAGTGTAGACTCTCGATCATGAAGACACTGAGTATCGAGGAGTGTCATCTGGCCCGGCCGCTGAACATCCTCATCGACGAAAAGCGGGCACTTTCAAAAGAGGAGGAGCTCTTCATAGAGTTTTTAAGTGATGAGGAAACCCTCGCATCATTTCTCTCGGACTCTTCGGATGATGATGAAAAGCAGGGATAAAGGCCGACTTTCCTCCGAAGGTCTCGAGCAGCTGCTTATGCAGGGTAACCATGCCACGCTCCCGGAGCTGTTTGATGCAGACCCCACGTCGATAAGGCGAAAAATCACCGGTCTTACGTATTCGGCCGATGAGCCGCTGCGTAAGGCCGCAATCGAAGGCATTCGTTTTCTTTCCGAACAAAGAGCGCATCTACAACCGGATTTTTTCCGGGAGATAATCCGGCGCCATATCTGGGGTATGAACGACGAAGGGGGAAACATCGATCATTCGGCTCCGGAAATAATCGGCGCGGTCATCGCCGGCCGACTCGATCTGTATCGGGAATTCATATCGATTTTGTTTTATACGGCGGTGGCAGAACCGTTTTTCCACGAAAGCCTCCTTGCGGCTCTCACGATGATCGAGAAATCGCAAGCCGGCGCAACGGGGGAGCTTATCGAGTTGCTCGAAGCGGAGATCCGCAATAGGGAATTTTTATAGCATCATTAAAAATTATAGTATGATTCCAAAGATGCCGGTGTGATATGCGTCTGCTAAACACATGAAAAAATTCGCAATTCACCTGCAAAAATGAGTATAAAGTTCATCCCATTATGTTTTTCTTCAAAGTCGTACATTCCAATATTAATCTTTTTTATAATGCTATCAACTATTACAGTTTTACAACAAATCTCAATGGTGTTTGAATTGCTTTGTTGACGAAAGGACACCTCTGTTGACAAAAGGACACATTCACCCGTGCGCGATCGAGGCGTTCGAAAAAAAGGAGTATCGCTATGTTCATGGTATCAATCGAGGAAGACCTCTGTTCCGGCTGTGATTCGTGTGCCGACGGTTGCCCGGCGCACATCTTGAGCTTTAACGACGGAAAGGCATTCGTTTCCGGAGACGAATGCGAATGTATGGGCTGTGAGGCTTGTACCGCTGTGTGCGAGACCGGTGCGATTTCAATTGTGGAAATGTAAATCGTCCCGGTCGATCACCTGTTGCGCAAGCCTGAAGCAATATCAGACGTGTGGGTTAGAAAGCCTACGGAAAGGAGGTTCGGTATGGCAGAGGAGAGAAATACCCCTCAGCTAGATGAACTGGAAGATGGTCCATGGCCGAGTTTTGTTACCGAGATCAAGAGGGCAGCGGAGAAAAGCCCTATGGCCGGTGACCTTCTGGGAGTGCTCGAGCAGTCCTATGAAGATAAAGTCGGACACTGGAAGCACGGCGGCATCGTCGGTGTAAAGGGTTACGGCGCAGGTGTTATCGGCCGCTACACCGATATGCCGGAGGAGTTTCCGAATGTTCGGGAGTTCCACACGGTACGTATCGCGGCTCCGAGCGGCTGGTTTTACACCAGTGACGCCCTGCGCTCGATTTGCGACATCTGGGAAGAGCACGGAAGCGGCCTTACGAACGTGCACGGTTCCACGGGCGACCTGATCTTGCTCGGAACCAACACGGAGGAGCTGCAACCCACCTTCGACGCGATCAGCGATGCCGGCTTCGACCTGGGTGGCTCCGGATCGGACCTGCGTTCGCCGAGTTGTTGCGGTGGCCCCGCGTTTTGTGAGTATTCCNNGCTGGATCTCTGCAAGACGCTGGTAGACGAGTTCCAAGACGAGATACATCGTCCGATGTGGCCCTACAAGTTCAAGATCAAGATGTCCGGTTGCGCTAACGACTGCACCGCATCGATCGCCAGAGCCGACTGCTCCATCATCGGCACCTGGCGCGACACCATCACCATCGATCAGGACGAGGTCAAAAAGTACGTGGCCGATGGTTTGGACATCCAAAGGGATGTCTGTGACATGTGTCCGACACGCTGCCTTACCTTTGACGCACAAAGCGAAGAACTCACAGTTGTGGGTGAGGACTGCTCGCGCTGCATGCATTGCGTCAACCTGATGACCAAAGCGATCAAGCAGGGGAGCGAAAAAGGCGCGACGATCATGATCGGTGGTAAATCGACGATCGTCAAGTCCGCCTTCCTTTCCTGGGTAATCGTACCGTTCATGAAGATGGAGGCTCCGTACACGGAGCTCAAGGATCTCCTGGCCAGAATCTGGGAGTGGTGGGATGAGAACGGCAAGACCCGCGAGCGTGTCGGTGAGTTGATCTACCGTGTGGGTATGGGTGAGTTCCTGAGAGGTGTTGACTTGCCGCCGGTACCGCAGATGGTATTCAGGCCCCGCGCCAATCCGTATGTGTTCTGGCAAAAAGACGAAGTCGTCGAGTAACAGCCTGTAATACGAACGGTATTCACACCTCTACTGATTAGGAGATAAACAATGGCAAGTATTGATAATGGTGCTCCGGATTATCGGCAGTATCTGCCTCCGGTGATCAAGGAGAACTATGGCAAGTGGAAATACCACGAGCATTGCAAGCCCGGTGTTATCAAGCACGTCGGTGAGACGGGCGATCTGTACACCATCCGCGCGGGTTCCCCGCGTCTCGTAAGCGTCGACTTCATCCGTGACATCTGCGCCTTGGCCGATGAGTTTTGCGACGGCTACATGCGTTTTACCAGCCGTAACAACATCGAGTTTCTCACCGATAAACTCGAGAACGTCGATCCTCTGATCGCCGCCTGCGAAAAGCAGGGTCTGCCGGTCGGTGGTACGGGTCGCTCGCTGAAAAACATCGTCCACACCCAGGGATGGGTGCACTGCCACACACCCGCCACCGATGCCTCCGGTATCGTCAAGGCGGTCATGGATGACCTGTACGAGTACTTCGGTCGCAACGACCTGCCCAGCCGTCTCACGGTTGCCATGGCCTGCTGCCTGAACATGTGCGGAGCCGTACAGTGCAGCGACATCGCCATCCTCGGCGTGCATCGCACCGTACCGCGTATCAACGATGAGATCATCCGCAAAGGTACCGAGATCCCCAGCTTGGTGGCCTGCTGTCCGACCGGCGCGATCCGCCCTGATCCCAAAAACGGCACGGTCAAGGTTGTGGACGAGCGCTGCATGTATTGCGCCAACTGCTACACCATGTCACCCGGTATGGAGATCATGGATGCCAAAAACGACGGCATCGCCATCTTCGTCGGCGGCAAGGTTTCCAACGCACGTACCGCCCCCAGCTTCTCACGTATGGTGATCCCCTTCCTACCCAACAATCCGCCGCGCTGGCCGGAGACGGTGGAAGCGGTACGTCATATCGCCGAAGTTTGGATGAAGCACGCTCGCAAAGGCGAGAGACTCGGCGACTGGGCGGAGCGTATCGGTTGGGAGCGCTTCTTCGATCTCACAGAGATTCCCTTTACCGACAAGCACATCGACGACTATATCTTCTCGCGTGAGACGTTCAGGACTTCTGCAGCGTTCAAGTACTAAAAGGATGGCTCGTACACGATAACGTGCGATCCATCGGCAAGGTTAATTACAACAAACTCCTTTGTCGCCGCGCTTGCCCGGGTTTCGGGAAAGCGCAGGCGATGTAAAAGAGGTAAAAGGATCTAGGAGAAAAGTATGACAACCAATAATGCAAAAACCAACGGTGGTGGCCTGAAGAGCCTCTACCTCAAAGAAGACTGGTGGGCGGTATGGATCGGTCTCGCGACCGTTGCCATCGGTTTGATTCTCTGGCAATTCGGAGGATCCATCAAGGCCATCACCTTATCGTTCAAGTCGTTTAGCAACTTCGCCGATCTGCCCGGTCTGCTGGCTCCCCTGGTGCCTAAGATGCTCATTTTGTATGCGGTCCTGCTGGTGGTACTCACGATCGCCACGGCTATCATGGGCCGTAGCCCGGTGAAGTTCGTCGCAGGGTTCACCCTGTTGTTCATTTTGGCCATCATCGTGCAGATTCTCGGTCAGTTCACGCACTTCAAGACCTTCAATCTCGAGGCTCCGGTTCTGGCCCTTATCGTGGGCTTGATTATAGGGAACTTCGTCAAGATTCCCGAGTGGTTCGACGCCGGCATGCGTACCGAGTTCTATGTTAAGACCGGTATCGTTTTGATGGGTGCTACGCTTCCGTTCACCATCATCCTCGAGGCCGGACCGATGGCGCTTCTGCAGGCATCCGTTGTTGCCATCGCCACCTTCGTGGTCATCTATTTCGCGGCCACCAAGCTGTTCGGTCTGGAAAAACCCTTCGGTGCCACACTTGGCGCCGGTGGATCGATCTGTGGTGTTTCGGCATCGATCGCCATCGGTAGCTCGGTCAACGCCAAGAAGGAGCACGTGTCCATGGCTATCTCGATGGTCGTTATCTGGGCCACCATCATGGTGTTCGTGCTTCCGATCGTCTGTAGGGCTCTCGGTCTGTCCGACGGCGCCTCCGGCGCCTTCATCGGTACCTCCGAGTTCGCCGATGCCGCCGGTATCGCCGCCGCCGCTCAGTTCGGTGACGGTGCCATGACCACCTTTACCCTGATGAAGGTAGTCGGCCGCGATATCTTCGTCGGTATCTGGGCGCTCATTCTCGCCATCATCTCCGTTACCCTTTGGGAGCGCAAGAAGGCCGGCGAGACCGGTGCACAAAAGCCATCCGCAGGCGTTATCTGGGAGCGCTTCCCGAAATTCGTCGTCGGCTTCTTCATCGCATCGATCATCGTTACCCTCGTCAATCTGGCCGTTACACCCGAAGCGGTTGCCGCCATCGAAAAAGACGTGCTCTCACCCGTTAAAAACCTCAGAGGCTGGGCGTTCGTTCTTTGCTTCCTCTGCATCGGTATGACCACGCGCTTCAAGGCATTGGCCGCCGTCGGCTGGAAGCCGTTTGCAGCCTTTACCATCGGTGTAATCGTAAACGTTATCCTCGGTTTCCTGTTCTCGGTATTCCTGTTCAATGAATACTGGACGAATGTCGGAAACGGAATGCTTAGTTAGCCACTGTGATGACTACCAGACCTGTAAAAGAGACCTGTGTTCAGAATGCGTGCTTCTTCCTGCCGTTCTTCGAGTCCGGTGAATGGCGCAGAAACGAGAAGTCGCCTTGGAAGACCTTGAAGAAGGAAGCGTCCGATGTAAAGAGCGTTCGAGCTCTGGCCGCTTATACCGAAAGGCGTATTTCGCGAAGCGCGGATTGCATGTCCTTTCTCTTGGGTTTACACGATGCCTGGGACGTTACCGTTAAGAAAGACGGCGTGTGGATGGAGACGGAGACCATGATCTACGAAGACATCCTACCCAGGCTCGAAAAGGCCGGTTTTACGGAGGACGACTACGTGTTGTACAGCGAGTATACCCGCAAGTGGGGGATGCTGTAGCTCTTTGCGATAAGGGCGTCGCAGGCGGTGTTTGTTGAGGGACATCGCCTGCGGTCGCACCGATCAAAATATTTACAAAAACATGCTTTGAGCTGGGAAAATGCATCATAAAAATTCTTAATGATGGAATGAATTATTAGCATTTTACAGCGTATCACCCCGATGTTTTAATGTGGGAAAGCCGATCGGTTTTCAATATTTCGATGAACGTAAGGAGGCTGGCTCCGATGGAAAAAGGTCCCGCGGATCCCCAGGTAAAAGAAAAGGTGTTGGCATTTCTCGAAACGGTGGAAATGGCCAAAAGCAAAGAAATCGCCAAGCAGATCGGTGAAGACAAAGCCGCTGTGGATTTGGCGGTCAAGGAGCTGTGTATGGAAGACCTGGTGGAGTATCTCTACATAACCACCACCTTCATCGCCTTGAAAGGCAAGGTACCTCCCCCCGCATGAGGGTGGAATTATTCTGCAGGCATCCCGGGGCTTTTCGCCCGAGCGTAGCACGATCGACGAAACGATAGGTTTGAGTGGAAGCGCAATGACAACATCCGTCCATGACATCTTGCATCAAAACAAGGAGAGCATCCTTGCGAATTGGCGAAGCGTCGTTCGTGAGCGCTACGGCCAGGCGGCTTTGGTCGAGCTGACGGATGAGACACGTGTCCTCAGCCCCATGTCATACACCCTATCGGTCTTTGCCTTCGAGCTCGTGGAGAGCCTGTTCGGGTCACATGCTTCTTCGATGGAGCGGATTCCGACGGAGGACTTCTGCAAAGTCCAAGCCGTGCAGAATCTGAAACCCGAAGAAGCTCTGGCCATTATCTTTGATCTTAAAAATGTGATCTACACGGTGTTTGAGAACACCACGCTGAGCGCCGGGTTNNGAAAGCACCACGCTGAGCGCCGGGCAGCTGTCGGACCTGCGTTTGATCGAGCGTGAGATCGACCGCTTGGCGCTCAGGGCTTTTTCGGACTATACGGAACAGAAGGTTCGCATTGTTCAGATCAAGAATAATGAGCACAATCGATTAAACAGGAGCAACAGATAATGAAAATACTGACTCCCTTCCTTGTCGTCGTGGTATTGGCTGCCATCGCGTTTTTCGGCGTTGAAGTTTTGCAGCTACAGCTTTTGTTCGGGGTGGTGATTCCCTATCTCTGTCTCGCGCTGTTTGTGATCGGCTTCATCTATCGCATCGTCCGGTGGGGCCGCTCGGCGGTGCCGTTTCGCATTCCCACCACCGCGGGGCAGGAGAAATCGCTTCCTTGGATCAAGGCAAACAAGCTGGATAACCCGAGTTCCAAAGCGGGTGTGTTCGTGAGGATGCTTTTGGAGGTACTGGTATTCAGGTCCCTTTTCAGGAACATAAAGGTCGAAAAACACCAAGATCGTTTGGTTTTCGCTTCGGCGAAGTGGCTTTGGCTGGGTGCGCTGGCGTTTCATTGGTCGTTTCTCATCATCCTCATCAGGCATCTGGGGCTTTTCATGGATCCCATCGCACCTTTCGTGCAGATATTACAGTCGGGGGATTCATTTCTACAGATCGGGCTGCCTGCACTTTTCATCACCGACGTCGTGGTGCTCACCGCTTTGAGCTATCTCTTTTTGCGCAGGGTGGTGATCCCGCGGATCAGATACATCTCGTTGCCCGCCGACTACCTGGCGCTGTTGTTGCTCATCGCCATAGTGTTGAGCGGTATTTTGATGCGCTACGGATTTAAGGTGGATATGCTTGCGGTTAAGGAGTTCGCCTTGGGGTTGGCTACCTTTACGCCGCAGGTGACCGAGGGTATCGGTGCGATTTTTTATGTGCATCTGTTTCTCGTTTCGGTTTTGTTCGCTTATTTCCCCTTGAGCAAACTCATGCATGCGGGCGGCATCTTCTTCAGTCCCACCCGCAATATGGCAAACAACAATCGTGCCGTGAGGCATGTTAACCCGTGGAATTATCCGGTGAAGGTGCACACCTATGAGGAGTATGAGGATGATTTCAGGGAAAAGATGAAAAAAGCCGGTATCCCCGTGGATCGAAGTGAGTGATTATGGCCAAACTACCCGAAAAAGAAACGCTGCTGGACTTTGATTATTCCGTGCCGGAGACGGACTGGATGCACACTCCGGTGGAGTTCGAGCCCGGAATGTATTGTCACGGTGCAAAGGCCAAGAGCTTGGAGACGGTGGGCTTTCCCAATGCCAGAGACTGGTCGCCGGCAAACGAAGACTGGCAGTTACCGGATGATTGGCAAGACATCGTTTTCAAGGGCATGGCCGAACGTATGGAGAAGTACCGCTCGTTCAAGATCTTCATGGACGTTTGCGTTCGCTGCGGAGCTTGTGCCGATAAGTGTCATTTCTACATGGCCTCGGGCGACCCGAAGAACATGCCTGTCTTACGTGCGGAGTTGCTGCGCTCAATATATAGAAAGAACTTCACCGTTGCCGGAAAGATCTTCGGTGAGATGGCCGGCGCCCGTGAACTCACCTTGGATGTGCTCAAGGAGTGGTGGTACTACTTCTTTCAGTGTACCGAGTGCAGGCGCTGTTCGGTCTTTTGTCCCTATGGCATCGATCAGGCCGAGATCACCATCATGGGGCGCGAGTTGCTCAATCTCCTGGGCTTGAACATCGAGTGGGTGGCGGGCCCGGTGGCGAACTGCTATATGAAGGGTAACCATGTGGGCCTTGAGCCGCAAACGATCGTTGACAACATCGAGTTTCTGCTTGAAGACATCGAATCGGTAACGGGTAGGAAAATCGATATTCCGATCAATAAAAAGGGTGCCGAGATACTGTTGGTGGTGCCGTCGGGAGACTTCTACGCCGAGCCCGGTACCTTTACCTTCATGGGTTATCTGATGTTGTTCGAGCAGCTGGGTATAGATTACACCTTGAGCACCTACGCCTCCGAAGGAGGAAACTTCGGATTCTTTACCTCCAACGAGATGGCCAAGCGTTTGAACTCCAAGATATACGCGGAAGCCAAGCGCCTCGGGGTCAAGTGGGTTTTGGGTGGCGAGTGCGGTCATATGTGGCGCGTCATCCATCAGTATATGGATACCTGGAACGGTCCTGCGGACTTTTTGGATGTCCCCGTGTCGCCGATCACCGGTACGAAGTTCGAAAACGCCGCCTCCACCAAGATGGTGCATATCACGGAGTTTACCGCCGACTTGCTTTATCACAACAAGATCAAGCTCGATAAGAGCAGAAACGACCATCTGATTCCCACCTTCCACGATTCCTGCAACCCCGCACGGGGCATGGGGCTGCTGGAAGAGCCNNGGTCTTTTGGAGGAGCCACGCTACATCATCAGACAGGTGTGCAATAACTTCGTGGAGATGCCGGAAGAGACGATCCGCGAGAACACCCTGTGTTGCGGCAGCGGCGCCGGTCTTAATGCCGGCGAGGATATGGAGCTTCGGCTCAGAGGCGGTTTCCCCCGGGCCAACGCCGTGCGCTACGTGAAGGAAAAACACGGCGTTAACGTCATCGCCTGCATATGTGCGTTGGATCGTGCGGTATTTCCGGCGTTGTTCGACTACTGGATTCCGGGTATGCAAACCTGCGGCGTGCACGAGTTGGTGGGAAACGCCCTCATCATGGATGGCGAGATTCCCCGCACGCTGGATTTGAGAAATCAGCCTCTGCCGAATCCGAAAAAGCAAGAGCCGGTATCGCCCGACGAAGCTGTAAACGGCGAGGGCACCTTAAAGGAAGGGGAGTGCAATGCATAAACCGGCCGGGGTATTCGTTTTTATCGTGGTATTTCTGCTGATCTTCGGCCTGCCCCTGTTTGCGGCTTTCGGCCAGAGCAATACGCAGGTTTACGACTCGGCCACGCAAACATCCGGCTTAAGCGGTGGGTGTGTGGAGTCGGGTGAGTATATGAAGTCATCGCACATGCAGCTGCTCGGACAGTGGCGCGACAGCGTGGTGCGGGACGGACAAAGCACCTATCTGAGCAGCGCCGGCAAAAGCTACGCCATGAGTCTGGACGACACCTGCCTGAGCTGTCACGGCGATCCGGGCGCCTTTTGCGACTCCTGCCACAGTTATACGGGAGTTGCGATGGACTGTTGGGGTTGTCATGCAGTAAACGATCTTGCTTCGGGAACCGAGTGATTTCATATGTATGAAAGAGAGAACTGATTCATATGATGGATAGACGTGATTTTCTCCATACCGGTCTTGTGCTCGGTTGCACGGGCCTCGGCTGCCTGGCGCTGAGTGGCTGTAGCGTGCAGAGCTCCGCTGTAGGGGCAACTTCGGCCGGTAAGAACGGCGGCACTGCCGGCGGACGCTGGGGGCTGGTGATCGATGTTGAAAAATACGGGCGGGATGCGAACTTCAAAGCCATCGCCTCCGCCTGCCATAAAGCCCATAACATCCCCGATGTTCCCGATGATAAGCAGGAGATACGCTGGATACGGGAAGAGGATTACGCACGCTGCTTCTCGGAAGCGGAGCGCTCACATATCGGCGCGGGCGGATCGGTCGGGAGCCTGCCGGTTCTTTGCAACCATTGCGAGACACCCGCCTGTGTTACGGTCTGCCCCACGCAGGCCACGTTCAAGCGCCCCGATGGCATCGTGGAAATGGATTACCATCGCTGCATCGGTTGTCGTTTTTGCATGGCGGCCTGCCCTTATGATGCCAGGAGTTTTAACTTCGTCGATCCGAGACCCTACATAGATCAGCCGACGAAGGAATTNNGGAATACCCCACGCGCACCGACGGCGTCGTTGAAAAGTGTAACTTCTGTGTTGAGAGGTTGGCTGAGGGTTTGGCACCGCTTTGCGTGGAAGCTTCGCAAGGTTCGATGATCTTCGGCGATTTCGACGATCCTTCTTCGGAGGTCAGCCGTGCTCTGGTATCGGGGCTTTGCGTGGGTCGAAACGAGGAGCTCGGGGTCGGACCGAGTGTCAGATATCTCTTTAGGGAGGCTTAAGGCGATGATTGAGAAGGTTTTAACCGGAAGTCGCAGGTACTATCTCTGGTTGGCGTTTCTCCTGGTGATTATCGCTGTGGGAGTGTTTGCTTACGTCAGGCAGTTTACGGACGGGCTGAGCCTTACCGGCATGAGCCGCGACGTCAGTTGGGGGCTGTATATCTCACAATTCACCTTTATCGTGGGCACAGTCGTCTCGGGTGTTTTGATCGTCTCATTGTGTTATCTGCGCGGCAACGGTCGTTATCTGGGAGCGGTGTTGCTCGCCGAGTTTTTGTCCGTGGCGGCGATACTGGCGGCG
>DOMT01000214.1:0-7506 GCA_003509825.1 Coriobacteriia bacterium | reverse complement strand
CATGTTGTACCCCTCGCCGCAGTCGATCATGTTTTGGGACATGGTCACCTTGGGAGCCTTCCTGGTTTTAAACATCTTCCTCGGCTGGGTAAAACTCGCCGCGGAGAAAAAAGACCTGCCGGCTCCGGGATATATCAAGCCGCTGACCTACGTTTCGATCTTCATGGTCATACTCATCCATCTGGTGGCGGTGGGTTTGCACATGGCAACCACCNNNNGCTGTTATGGCCGCCCGCTTCATCACGACGGCTTTTGCATCGGGCGCGGCTCTGCTTTTGCTCGTTTGTCTCATCGTTGGCAAGTGCGCGCGCTTCAGGGTCGAGGATAGGGTGCAGGTGATTCTTGCAAAAACCGCCTGCATCGCCATGATTATCGGCTTGATCCTCTATGTTCTTCAATTCGTCGTAGCGTTTTCGGGCCATATGCCCGATCATCAGGAGTCGCTCGCCAACCTCTTTTTCGCGCCGGAAGGGCACTCGGGTATCGCGCCTTTCATGTGGGCCGCTGTAGTGTTTTCCTTGGTAGGCATAGCACTCGGGCTTCCCGCTTTTCGCCGCGAGGCAAAGATCGTGCCACTTGCGCCGGTTCTTTTGATCGCCGCCTGTTGGCTGGACAAGGGCCTCGCTTCATCTTTGGGCGAGTTTATGCCCAATTCCTTCGGCTGGATCTCCGACTACGTGGTGCCCTTCAATGAAATAGCGGTCATATGCGGAGTCTATGCGATAGGCCTGTTGATGATGAGCCTGTTATACAAAGTGGTGTTCAGCGTTGTGAAGGCGTCGCCTGAAAGCCCGGCCGGACAGACGAAGGAGTAGGGCTCGGATGTGGCGGCACGAAAAAGGCGATGGTAGTTTCGGCGTTAATCTCGGCGGTTATCGTACTTAGGCCGAGTGGCAATAATCGGTAGTGGTAACAAGAAGGAGGCAAAATGTCTGATTTGCAGGTTGGTAGTGTCACGGTTAGTTTGGACGAGGATGGTTTTTTGGAAGATGCGGCTGATTGGAACGAGGAGATCGCTGCAGCGCTGGCGGTAACCGAAGACGTCCCCGAGCTCACCGACGAGCATTGGGCGGTCGTTAACTATCTGCGCGAGTATTTTGCGGAGTTTCAGGTGGCACCGATGGTGCGTAAGCTCCTGAAAGACACCGGCAAGAGCCAAGCTGAGATCTACGAGCTGTTCCCCAGTGGTCCGGCAAAAGGCGCCTGTAAGATCGCCGGCCTACCGAAGCCGACCGGCTGCGTATAAGGCGCGTGTAACCATGAATCCCTCCCACCCGGCTGTCTGTGAAGAGTATCCCCGAAAGCTGAAGGCGTCGGATTCGACCTACCCCCGACTGATGCTTGCCGCTCCTCATGGAAAGAGCGGCAAGACGGTGCTCACCCTCGGCCTTCTCCGTTCGCTGAGCAACGCCGGTAAGTCGGTGCAGGCATTCAAAAAAGGCCCCGACTTCATCGACACGGGCTGGCATACTCTCGCCGCCGGGCGGGTGGGGCGCAATCTGGATGCCTACTTCATGGATCCGGAGCAGATCGTCGGTCTCGTTCGCGATCTCTCCGAGGGGGTTCGTCTCAGTTTCCTCGAAGGCGCCATGGGTATGTACGACGGACTCGATGTGGAGGGGAGTTGCTCTTCTGCCGAGTTGGCTAAGGTCACCGACACACCCGTGGTGCTCGTGATGGATGTAACGAGGATGAGTAGGACGGTGGCCGCTTTGGTTTTGGGCTGCCAGAATCTCGATCCCGATCTTAAGATCCGCGGCGTCATCCTCAACAAGGTACGGGGATCACGTCAGGAAAACCTGGTGCGGGCAGCGATCGCCAAGTATTGCGGACTGCCGGTGATCGGTGCCATACCCAACAACGATGCCCTGGTGATTCCCGATCGCCATCTGGGCTTGCTTTCGAGCAGTGAGGTGGATGCGATCGATGGTGTTCTCGACGAGATGGCCGAGGTCGTGTCGCGCTATGTGGATATGGATGCGCTGGTGGCGATCGCAGATGCCGCAGGCCCCTTGCCGCCGGCACGGTACGGTGATAGGGGCGAGGCGGGTGCTTGCGGCAAGTTGTCGGAGCCGCGTGATGACACCGCCCGAAATCGCCCGGTTTCCCGAAGTATCCACGGCGAACTGCTCGGTGCGGTGTATTCAAATCCCCCGATCAATCTCCCCAGCATCCATATGCAGATCGCTCCTTGTTTTTCCATCGGCTCGATCGAGCAGCAAAAGCCCCGGATCGCCGTGCTGAGAGATCCGGCATTCTGCTTCTATTATCAGGAAAACCTCGACGCCTTGCGCGAGCAGGGGGCCGAGCTGGTATTCGTCAACAGTTTACAGGATCGCAGTCTACCCGCCGATATCCATGCCTGTTATATAGGCGGCGGTTTTCCGGAGGTTTTCGCGGATGTGCTGGAGGCCAACGCCGGCTTTTTGCGCAGCCTTAAAAACCACGCCCGCCGCGGGCTTCCGATCTATGCGGAATGCGGTGGATTGATGCTTCTGTCGCGCTCGATAACCGATAAGGGAAAAACCTACAATATGGCGGGTATTTTGCCGATGGACACCATCATGCGTAAGCAGCGCCAGGGACACGGCTATTCGAGCATCGCCTTCGACAAGCCTAACAACTGGTTCGAGCAAGGTACGGTGCTTAAGGGGCATGAGTATCATCATTCGGAAATCATCAACCGTGATGCTGCTTTAAACTGTGCGTGCAAGGTGTTGCGTGGCAGGGGCTTCGGCGATACCCGTGAAGGCATAAGCCACGGAGAGGTTTTCGCGTCCTACACCCACGTAAACGTCTTCGCATCGCCGATCTGGGCACAGAGAATGGTCGAGAAGGCCCGGGCGTTTGCCAATGCCCCCGTTACGGTGGAGTACGCGGCCGGCCAACCTCTGAACTTTGATTACGAGGATGCGCAGGTCTTGATCCGAGCCTGATTCGGACTTGAGATGCGGGTGGTGAATCAGAAAATGAAAAAGCCCGATCGCCTGAAGACATCCCGGCGATCGGGCTTTTAAGTGATCTTTTACTCCTGCGGGAGAAACTCGAAGAACGGACGATCCATGCTCGTCAGGGCATTGACCATCAACTCGACGAGGCCCGAATACTGTACGTTGAACTTCCCCGTAGCCTTGTAGTACTCCAGCATGTCACGGATGGTTCCCTTACAGTTGGAGCAGGGGGCACAGATGTATTTGATGATGCTAGGGTCTTCGAGCTCGGCGGCAAAGGAGTTGAGGATCTGCTCCCATTTTTTACGCGAGCTGACCTTGTTGCGGAAGTCGGAGAAATTGCACGAGTTCATGATCGCAAACCCGCTACCGCCGCCGCAGCAGTAATTCTCAACGCCGCACGGTGCCATCTCCCTAAACATCGGAGCCACCGCCTGTAGGATCTCGCGCTGAGGCGTTACGATGCCCATTTGACGGACGATGTTGCAGGGATCGTGCAAGGTCACCGGGAAGTTGTTTTTGCTCGGATCGAAGCTGAAGCGCCCTTCGCGCACCAGCTCGGCCATGATGGGCAGCCAGCTTTCCACCGGCACCTTTTCTTCCGTGGTCATACGATCCGCGGTAAGCATCATGGCTTTATGGGCGTGTCCGCACTCACCCATGACAACGCGTTTTACGCCGAGCTCCTTGGCCGCCTCCATCTGCTTCAAGGCAACCCGTTTGGCCTGTACGTCGTCGTACCAGATGCCGTAGTTCACGCTGTCGTAACCGATGATCTCGGAGCTGAGCGTCCAATCCAGGCCGGCCTCGTCAAACAAGATGGCAAAGGCCGCGGGGTTGTCGGGCCAGGCGATGAACTCACCGGCGTTATGAAACAAGAGGATGTCGGCGCCTTGCTTGTCGATGGGGAACTTGATCTTGCGCCCCGTTTTTTCCTCGATGTCCTCCTCGATGAACTCCAAGGTGTCGAGAAACGCGGGTTTGCTGAGCCCGGTGGATGAGCCGGTCTTAAGTTGGAGCATCGTGCCCTTGGAATGGATAGGTACCGGTGCGATGCCCATCTCCATACTGAAGATCTTTCTGATCTCGCGGGTTACCATGCCGTTGTCCAAACCGAGCGGACAGACCTGGGCGCAGCGACGGCAGAGGTTGCAGCGATAGGATAGCTCGCCTAAGCGGGCGATGGCCTCCCAGGTGGCATCGATATCGGCACCGACGAAGGCGCCGAGTTTTCCCGACGACGAAAAGTGCTTCTTGTAAATACGCCTGAGAACATCCGTGCGAAAGATCGGTCGGTAAATCTCCTGTTCGCCACTGGATTGAAAAATATGGCAAGCCTCCGAGCAGGTATTACACTTCGCACAGTACTCCATGGTGAGCTGTAAGGGCTCCAGCGAACCCTTGTTGCAGTCCGTAAACAGCTTCTCCAAACCGCTGAGAAAGCCCTTCACCAATGCTTCTTGCTCCTCGGGCGTCTTGGGTAGCTCGAAGGTGTCTATGCCGACGATGCCGTCTAAGGACGTGCAGTACTTTTCCTTCCAGGAGTCCTTTATTTCCTTGAAATCGGGCTCCATGCCCTCCTGTCCGTACACACCCGGAAGTTTTTCCAGCGTAGCGATGGGGGAGAGGATGTCGGCCGGCTTGCTGATATCTTTGGGTCGTAGGTTCTTATCGGGTGTAGGCATCGATTATTCCTCTCCGTTCTTCGGCAGATTGATGTGCGGAGCCGACCAAGAGTGCTCCGGCGGGGTTTGTGCATCCTTTTTCATCTTCTTGTTCACCTCGTTGTCCATGAAGTTGGGATCGTTGTCCCAGAGCACTTTGTGAAAGGAGAAGTATTTGCCCACGTAGTGGCTCATTTTGCTGATCGGGATATAGATGAACATGATGCCCAGTAAAACCAGGTGAACGGTTACGAACACGGGGATCGCAGAACCGTTTGCGGTAAGGACCGCGGCCGCCACATAAAACGGATTCGAGACCATCGTCCAGGAAACGATTCCCGTCAGCAATACGGCGAGCAGCAACAGGATGTTGAAGTACTCCTGCGGGGTGGTGTATTTGCGCAGGGTCGGATCGAGTGCGCGACGAACCAAAAGCAGGGCGCATCCGGCGGTAGCGAGGGAAAATCCGGCCATGCCGACGAGCGTGGTGCCCATAACGAGCAGATCCTGTCGCCAAATTACCGTCGCGATGAGCAGGAGGGTAAACACTATCAACACATAGATGCCCATATGAAACATGTAAGAAGCCCACCATAGCGAGCGATGGTGTTCGAAGAGCTTTTTGATGAACAGCATCTCCTTCATCATGTCTATGAGCTCACCCACATGGCTTATCTGCCGCGGTTTTTTATACCACTCGACTTCTTCCATGTACGACCCGCCGTACTCGGCGCGACCGCCGCCTTCTTTGGGCACGGGATAGATCTCCAGGCGGCCATGCGTTGGCATGCGGTTGTAACGATAGGCTCTGAAANNCTGAAAAGGGAGATCACGACGAAACAGATCATTGAAAAAATGATAAAAACCGAAACTATGTCTCCACTCAACGTATTCCTCCTTCGCGGTGGGATAAAAACGGGCCTCACTACCCTATCATGCGTAAAAAACCCTGTACAATGCTGATTTTTAATGCCTTTATAAAAAGACTTTATGTGCTTTCATAGGTGGGGTCGCTTAGGATTGAGGCAAGCGAATTTTCGTGTTTACCGAATCTTGGTAACGGGTGTTACAACGTGGGTATCCTGCGCGATTTATGAGAGAGGGAGTATCGGTTATGGGTAAGAGGATCTTGATCGTCGGCGGTGTTGCCGGCGGAGCTACGGCCGCGGCGCGCATCAGGCGGTTGGATGAAACCGCTGAAATCATCATGTTTGAGCGGGGGGTGTTCGTGTCTTTTGCCAACTGCGGTCTCCCGTATCATGTGGGGGGCGTGATCGCGCAGCGTCAGGAGCTTTTAATGCAGACGGTGGACGGGCTCTATGACCGCTATCGTATCGATGTGCGCGTGCGGCAGGAGGTTTTGTCGGTCGATGCCGTGAAAAGGGAAGTCACGGTAAAGCGGCTTAAGGATGACAGTGTGTACCGGGAAAACTATGACGTGCTGCTTTTGGCACCCGGCGCGCAACCGATTCTGCCCGATATCAGCGAGGCCGCGGCCGAGGCGGTGTTTACGCTGCATACCATGGGTGACATGGACGGTGTCATCAAGTTCATCAAACAGCGCGAGGTAAAACACGCCGTCGTCATCGGTGGTGGGTTCATCGGTTTGGAAACGGCGGAAAATCTCAAATATCGGGGGATCGATGTATCCCTCGTGCAGCGCTCCGCCCAGGTCATGCCGCAGTTGGATCCGGAGATGGCGGGAATCGTCCACAAGGAACTGAGGGATAACGGCATAGAGCTGCTGCTCAACGCACCGCTTGAAACGGTGTGTTCGGTCGATGAGCCGGAGGCGCGGGGCGAGACTTCGAGCGAGGCCTCGGGTGACGTGGCCGTAGTGTTGGCCGACGGACGTGTTATCACCACCGACATGGTCGTTGCGGCAACCGGCATAAGACCGCTCACCGTGCTGGCCGAAAGCGCCGGTCTTGAACTGGGCGATTTCGGGGGAGTGCTCACGAACGAGCACATGCTCACCTCCGATAGCAACATCTATGCGGTGGGCGACAGCGTTGAGGTAAAAAACATGGTCACCGGAGCGATCCATCCGGTTCCTTTGGCCGGCCCGGCCAACAGACAGGCGCGCATCGCAGCCGATAACATCTGCGGGATCGCCTCGAAGTACAACGGAGCCCAGGGCTCATCGATCATCAAGGTCTTCAATCTCACGGTTGCCTGCACGGGTATCAACGAAAAAACGGCGCTCAAAGAAGGTTTGGATTACGACAAGATCTACCTCCCGGCCTTCAGTCATGCCGTGTATTACCCCGATCCCGCGGTTACGCCGCTCAAGGTGTTGTTCGAGAAAGGCACCGGTCGCATTTTAGGTGCGACGGTCATCGGTAGGGAAGGCGCAGACAAGCGCTGCGACGTTTTGGCGACGGTCATCCGCCTCGGAGGTACCGCGCGCGACTTACAGGAGCTGGAGCTTTGTTACGCCCCGCCGTATTCCTCGGCAAAAGATCCCGTCAACGTGGCCGGTTACATGATCGAGGACCTGATGGAGGGGCTCGTGGAGCAGATATTTTGGTACGACGTAGAGGCGCTTGCCCGCGACGGCTCCGTAACCCTGATCGATACCCGCGGCTTCGACGCCTACAACAAAGGTAGCATCGAGGGCTTCATCAACATACCCGTCGACTTCATGCGCGACCGCCTGGACGAAATCGACAAGGATAAGCCTGTGATCCTGCTTTGCCAAACCGGGCTGAGGTCGTATGTGGGAGTCAGACTGCTCACACAACTCGGATACGATGCCAAACACATAAGCGGCGGTCACACCCTCTACAGCCTGTTGCAGGAATCCGGGGTAACCGCTGAAAACAGGGTTCGGGCATAACGCGTTTCAGCGAACCGGAAGCTGATCCACACTATTTCCCGCCTATGTCAAC
>DOMT01000092.1 GCA_003509825.1 Coriobacteriia bacterium | reverse complement strand
GTCTACTCAACCGAAGGCTCGACACTCTCGGAGTCGCTGAAAAAGGCGGGAGGTATCCCCGATTATGCGCTTTCGCTGCTACAGATCGGTGAGCGCACGGGCAAGGTGGAAGACACCTGTGCCGGTCTTCGGGACTACTATCAAAAGCGCGACGAGCTCGGGCAGTCGCTCCGCTCCGCACTTTTGTATCCCGTGATCATGATCTTTATGGTCTTTGCCGTGGTGATAATCCTGCTCACGCAGGCCATGCCGGTGTTTGACCAGGTTTTCAGCCAACTGGGTATGGAGCTTACCGGCATCGCCGGCACCCTCTCGCTTATCGGTGCCGTGCTCAGACAGTCGGCGTTGTGGATAACCGTGGTGGTCGTGGCGATCATACTTATCGCCATCATCATCCGACTCACCCCCGCCGGCAAGGGTATCTTCGTCAAAATATACGAACATGCCCCGGTAACCAGAGTCATCTCCTTCGAGACATCGCTTCAGCGCTTTGCCTTAGCCATGGCGACGATGACCCGAAGCGGCTTGGAAACCGACATGGCCATCGGTTTGGCTGAACCCTTGGTCGATAACGGTGAAGCCAAAAAACGCATCGGGGAGATGCATCGCAAGGTGCAAAAGAACATGAGCCTGCAAAACGCCGTTGAGGAAAGCGAGCTGTTTTCTCCCGAGGAGCTCTCGATTTTATCCGTGGGGTTTAGGACGGGATCCGATTCCAGGGCCTTCGAGCAGGTCGGCGAGTCCATCGCGGCTACGACGGAGCGCAAGATCAACCGACTGGTGGGCGTTTTGGAGCCCGTGTTGGTTGCCGTGATGTGTGTGGTCGTGGGAGCGATCCTGCTTTCCGTGATGTTGCCGCTGCTCGGTGTATTGGGCACCATCTAGAAAGGCGGGGAGGGCCGGGTGCGGATGACATATAGACAAGAAAGACCGCTTATCGCCAGGGTATTATCCTCGTGGATACTCTGGGTCGCCCTGGTTTTGATCCTGCTCGCCGTTGTGGCTACGTGGAGCAGCCTCAGCATCAGGGGCAACGTTACAGACAATCAGGTGAAGTTCGTAACCGACAATGTCAGGCGGAGCGCCGTGCAGTGCTACGCCATCGAGGGGCGCTTTCCGTCAACGCAGGCGGGGGTGGGTTATCTGGAGGAAAACTACGGCTTGGCGATAGACCACAGCCGCTATCGCGTTTACTACGAGTCCATCGGTGATAACCTCGTCCCGCAGGTCAGGGTTGTGGTTATCGGTGCTGTGGCCTCGGGAGGGGAGTAGCGCTTATGCAAAGAAAATACTCCTTGGATGTCGTTGTCGTCGTGTTGCTGTTCGGTATCTATGCCATATGTGCGGTGTTGCTTTGCATGATAGGAGCAAACGTCTATCACAATACGGCGGATTCGATGGCGAGAAACTACGATAACCGCACAGGAGCTTTGTATGTGGTGGAAAAAATCAGACAAAACGATAGCGCCGGCGTTATCGCAACCGACTCCGTCGAGGGCAGTGACGCTTTGGTGATCACGGAAAAAAAGAGCGGGCAGGGTTATAGGATCTGGCTGTTCGTCAAAGACGGTACCTTGTATGAGGGGTTCTTTGCGCCGGATACCGAGCCCGACCCGGCACTGTGTGAGGAGATAATGCCCATGCAGTCCCTGACGATAACCATGACCGGCTCGCGCGATAAGGTGATCGATCTCGCCTTTACCACGACCGACGGCAAAACGCAGGACTTCAGCTTGAGTCTCAGGTCGGCCGGGAGCGGAGGTGCCCGATGACCCTACGGAAAACCTCACTATCCAGGGCGTTTTTCCTCGAACTCGTTTTGGTTTTCGTCATCTTCGCCGTGTGCTCCATAATCTGTCTACAGGTTTTTGCCGCCTCCGAGCAAGAGCGCATCAGGAGTCTGGCGATGACGGAATTGGGGATCACGTCCCAACGGATCGCCGAGGCCTTCAAGGCCGACGGAGGCGATATCAACGGTTCGGACCTCGTCGATTCGGCCGAGCGCGTGGGAAGCCTCTATGTTTGGTCTTACGATAAGGATCTCAACGTCGTTGAAAGGGAAGAGGCGTACTTCACTCTCACCTTCGAAGCCGCAGGTTCCGATAAGACGAATAGGGTCGAGGTTGCCACCATCACTCTTTCGGAGGGTTCCTCCGAGCTCTTCAGTTACGATGTGGGTGTTTCGATGTCCGGGGCGGTGAGATGATATGACGGAAAAGCGACAAGCCGCCCCAAGGGGTGCGAGGGCGGCGCTCGGCGTGGGCTTGGCAACGTTGGTGACGATTCTCGTCGCCGTACTCCTCACCTGTTTTTCGGTGCTCGCTCTGGTAACCGCCCGTGCGGATCTGAGTCTCTCAAACAAGGCGACCGATGCGATGGTGGACTACTATACCGCGGACCTTGCAGCGGAGTTGTGGTTGGCGGAGGTGCAAGACGTGCTGTACTCGGGGCAGGCGAGTGTAACGAGCAAACTCAGCGCGGCCGGCTATCGGACCGGAACGTCTTCTTCAGGGCAGGTAACCCTTTCACAGAGCTTCGTTGTGGACGATGTTCGAAGCTTGGATGTGGAATTAACGATACATGACAATGCAACGATTGAGATAACAAAATGGCAAGTCACCGCAGAGCCTCAGCAGTGACAAAAGGAAGGACTGGTAAATGAACGCGCAGGAAATCCTCAAACAGATGGTGGAAAAGGGTGTTTCGGATATCTTCATCATCACCGGTAGACCCATCAGCTACAAACAGGGTAACGTAATCAGTAATTTCGATGACAATACATTCTCGCCGCAAGATACGCAGGATTTCATCCGGGAGATCTATGAACTTGCGGAGAACCGCTCGGGCTCGACTTTGGTGGAGACGGGCGACGATGACTTCTCGTTCGCAATCAAAGGTGTGTCGAGATTTCGTGCGAACGCCTATCGTCAGCGCGGAACCTTCGCAGCGGTGATCCGCGTCGTCTCCTTCGACATGCCCGATCCCGATGCCTTGCATATCCCTGCGGACGTCTCGAGGCTCGCCGAGCTGAGCCGCGGCCTGGTGTTGATTACCGGTCCCGCGGGATCCGGTAAGACCACCACGCTCGCCACCATCATCGACCACATCAATAAAACGCGCAACGCGCATGTCATCACCCTGGAAAACCCCATCGAGTTTTTGCATCGCCACAACAAGAGCCTGGTAACCCAGCGCGAGATCGACATCGATACCACGTCGTATGCCCGTGCGCTGCGCGCCGCGCTGCGCCAGAGCCCCAATGTCATCCTCATCGGCGAGATGAGGGATGCCGAGACCATCGCCACCGCTATCACCGCGGCCGAGACCGGCCACCTGGTGCTCTCCACCCTGCACACCAACGGTGCCACCAATACCATCGACCGACTGGTGGATTCCTTTCCGGCCGAGCAGCAAAACCAGATACGCATGCAGCTCTCCATGGTGCTTCAGGCTGTGGTTTCGCAGCAGCTGATTCCCTCCGAGCAAGGCGACATGATTCCGGCCTTCGAGATCATGCTGGCCAATGCCGCGGTAAGGAATCTGATCCGCGACGGACGCACCCATCAGATACCGGCGGTCATCAGTTCGAGCGGCGAAGAGGGCATGATCGGTATGGATGCCAGCCTGCTCAAACTGTATGAAACCGGCACCATCTCCTTTCAAAATATGATCAAATACGCACTCCAGCCGGATGCCTTGGAGAAGCTTGCCGTGAGCAGGCATAACAACAAGGACGATATTGCCGATCGTCTGTAGAAAAGGTGAGTGACGGCAGGCCTCGGATTAGGTATACTGTCTGGTGATTGGGGATAGCAAAAGAGCATATGAACCGAGTTGTAAGCACATCGTGAGCTACGTTTCTTATACCTATCTGATACGTGAGGAGTTATTGCTATGGAGAATGTTTTTCAAACTGCGTCATCGCACAATAAATTCAAGTGGGAGAACCTCGGGGACATCAAGCAAGGTCGAGGTGATCTGGGGGAGGAAATGCCTGTGCTGATATACCGGCTCATGCAGTTTACCATGCTGGACGTGTTAACACATGAATACGGCATGGAAAGAGCCAATGAGCTGTGGCGTGACGCGGGTTTTTTGGCAGGCACCGAGTTTGCGAAAAACGTGCTGGATCTGAATGTCGATCTGGATACGTTCGTTGCCAACCTCCATCAAACACTTTCCGATATGAAGATCGGAATCCTGCGGCTGGAATCGTTCGATACGGCCACCGGTAATCTGGTGTTGACCGTCGGGCAGGATCTGGACTGCAGCGGATTACCTGTAACGGATGAGACCGTGTGTTTTTACGATGAAGGCTTCATCGCCGGAATCCTGGAGGCATTCACGGGTACGAAATACGACGTGAAAGAAATTGACTGTTGGGCCAACGGAGACAGGGTTTGTCGTTTCTCGGGAACGGCGATCGCCTAAGCTTTTCAAGTCTATCGAATGCGACCGGAAATCCGTTTGCGAGCGGTGTGTCCGGTCTATCGGGATGGTGTGAGTTATGGATCCCGTAGCTCAGCGTCTGTTCGATTATCTTAAAAACGCCCTCTATAATCCTGCGGAAGCCCATCTCGATCCTAAAGACATCCCCGAGGAGTTCCGGGATTTTGCCAAGGGCTTGCTTTACTATGTGCAAAGCGTGCGTGAGGCCAGCATTTTGGCTGCCGACATCGCCCGGGGTGATCTGGATACCAGGCCGCTGACAACGGGTAACGAAGTTGCCCCGGGGCTTAAATCGCTCCAAGCAACCCTGCGCCATCTTACCTGGCAAACACAGCAGATCGCCAAGGGCGATTACCAGCAACGCATCAATTTCATGGGCGATTTCTCCGAGGCCATCAACAATATGGTGGTGCAGCTTGACTGGCGCCAGAAAGCACTTGAGGAAGAGATTCGGGCGGGTATACGCAAATCGCAGGCACTCGCGCTCAACCTCGGTGTTTTGGAGGATATCACCCGGCAGATGCCGCAACTGGTGTTGGTTTTGGATGTACATAGCAAGGAGAAGTTGTTTCAGAACCATCCCATCGAGCGGGTGTTGCAGGACCGTACCTCCGCCGAAAAACTGTTTGCTTGGATCGAGGACAGCCTGACGAGCATCGGTTCCGATGAACGATCGGAAAAAGAGATCGAGCTCATCAGCGAAGGTAATTTCCAGTTCTTCGCCGTGGACATCCGGGCGCTTAAATGGGGTTCACAGGATGCCGCCGCCTTCATATTCACCGATCAGACCCAAACCCGTAGGGCGATGGCAAGCCTTCAGGAGATCGCCAATTACGATCAGCAAACGGGGGTTTACAGTCGTCACTTCGGCATGCTCACCCTCAACAAATGGCTGGATCATAAGCAGGATTTCGTACTGTGCTTCGCGGATATGGACAGCCTTAAATACGTCAATGATGTCTTCGGTCACAACGAGGGGGATCGCTATATCCTCGAGGTGGCAAGTTTGTTGAGATTGTTTTCCGAGGGAGCCTTCGTCTGTAGGCTCGGTGGTGATGAGTTCATGCTGCTTGCAAAGGACTGGGAGCAGGAGGCCGCCGAACAACGCTTGGAGGAGCTGCGTTGTGATCTGATCAAAACGGGCAAGGAGATCGAGCCCCGCTACCGCCACTCCGTGAGTTACGGTGTCATCAAAGTGGACGCGGATAACAAGATGCCGCTCAGCGATCTACTCGGTTTGGCCGATGAGAGGATGTACCACTATAAAAAGGCGCATAAGGCGGAGCGAAGGAACTGATTGCCGCCTCGCTAGGCGGACTCTTCCAAAAGCTCACCGACCTTATCCTCTATCAAATCATATCTGAAGTTCGTCAGGTTGCGGTTCAGTTCATCCACCAGATCGGGGTACTTGTCATACTTCACGGTGTCGAGGTCCGCGATCGATTGCCTGATGGCCTCGATGTCAAAACTCTTCGTTGCCGATAAAAGCCGCCGGAGAACCTGTTTGTCCGGCGTATCCGTCCGGGGACGGATGTCGTTACCGCTTTCTTTGTCGGCGTCGAGCTTCGTCACCAGGGCTTCGAGGTCGGATATCAGCAGCTTTACCCGTTCTATGAGTTGTGGGGTATCGCGCTTTACGCAAACCCAGTCGTCGCCTTTTGCGGCCATCTCGAGCGCCTTCGCCTCGTCACCGTGCGGCGTTGCGCTGATACCGTAACAGCTGCCTTTGAGTCCGTGAACGCGTATGGTGTAATCCTCATGCCCGTCCGAGCCGCAGGTGGAGAGTAGCTCGAGAGTTTCGGGGGTGGAGGCGATGAACGACTTGACGATGCGGACGTATATGGAAACCTGACCGCCGAAACGCTTTAATCCGTCGTCGAAGTCAACCCCGTCGATAGGGTTGTTTTTGAGTATTTCCTTGAGCGCTTCATTCGAAGTCGGCATATCGCCTCGATTCTTCAGTAAACGATGCCGTTAATACATTATAGGTCATCGGGCTTATTCAAACTGCATCATTCATTTGGTTCCGACGGAAAGTGTCTGATCTTCAGCTCCTCGATCTTCGCCAGCTCCGGGGTCGGTAATTCCACGACGTTGCTCACCGTGTTGACTATCTTTACGAACTCCTGCTCATGACGTGCGACTATCTCGCAGAGATAGGGGTCGAAGTGTTTTCCGGAATCGTTGTATATCGCCTTGAGCGCCTCGTCGGGATCCCACGCATGTTTGTAGGGTCTGTGTGAGGTCAGGGCATCGAAGACATCGGCGATCGCCGCGATACGTGCACTTATGGGGATGTTACTGCCCTTGATGCCGTTGGGGTATCCCGTGCCGTCCCACTTCTCGTGATGTCCGTAGACGATCTCCAGCGCCGCCTTGAGCAGGGAATCCTCACCCATATTATCGATCGCCTGGTCGAGCATCTTCGCGCCGTAAAGCGGGTGGGACTTGATGACCTCGAACTCCTCGGGGGTCAGTTTGGCGGGCTTGAGCAAAATGTTGTCGGGCATGGCGAGTTTGCCCAGGTCATGAAGCTTGACGGTGCTGATGATGTCATCGCCGTACTGCTCGGAAATCTCGTAGCCCTCCCTCGGGTTTTGCAGGAGGTCTTTGACGATGACTTCGGTGAACAGCACGACGCGCTCGATGTGGGCGCCGGTTTCGTTGTCGCGCATATCGGAGGCTTTTGCCAGCAGATCGAGGGTGATTTTGTCGCGCTGCTTGAGTTTTTTGTTGACCCGCAGTAACTCGTCGGTCTTCTCATCGACCATCTCCTGCAGGTGATCGCGATGGCTCTGGAGCTCCAGTA
>DOMT01000225.1:2438-4769 GCA_003509825.1 Coriobacteriia bacterium | reverse complement strand
GAAATTGTTGCAGCCGGTCATGATAGGCACCCAGGCGTGCCAGGCGAACTCGCGCTGGGTGGGCAGGTCGGTGGCCGCCTCGATATCAACCGACAGCTCCTTGGAGTGATCGTCATCGATCACCTCCACCTGCTTGGATCCGTCTTCCAGCGATGCCGAGATAAGATGTGGCAGACGCGCGATGTTGTGCGTACCGAAGACCACATCGATATGGGGGATCTGTTCGAGTAGTTTCTCTCCGTCACGCTGACCGATGCAGCCGCCGACGGCGATGATCGGTTGTTCCGGGAGATTTTTAAGCGATGCTACCTGCCCGAGTAGGCGCACGTCGGCGGCCTCGCGCACGCAGCAGGTCAAAAGGACCACGATATCGGCTTGTTCGACGACCGCGGTTTCGGTAGCGCCCAAAGACTCCAGCATACCGGCAACGCGCTCACCGTCATGCTTGTTCATCTGGCAACCGAAGACGCGCAGATGATAGTTGAGTCCTTGGAATCTATATGTGGGAGAGGGGTTTAAAGTAGTCAATGTCATATCTGTTTGTATCCGATGTCGAATAAAGAGTCACTTCACTGCGGCAAGCTCTCCGAGAAACGAAGTGCTCGACACGCNNGAGGCGGGTGCGGGCGCCCTTTGCCCCTTAGGAGAAATTCGCGCCGTATGCCGCCCAGTCGAACTTTGCATCCTCACCCAGGTCGGCCTTCTTCGTGCCACGCAAATAGCGGGGCTCAACGGTGAAGCGGATCGCGGTTCTATTCTCACCGTTGATGTTGATGTCGGCAAACGAAGGTGCACAGACGATCTCGATACCGACGGGAGAAAGAAATCCACGGGCGATGGCGATGGCCTTGACAGCCTGATTGACCGCACCGGCTCCGACGCTCTGTATCTCAACCGGAACGCCGTCTTTGATCATACCGGCAATGGCTCCGGCAACCGAGGAGGGGGATGACTTTGATGAAACCTTGAGGAATTCCATTCCATGTCCACTTTCTTTGCTGTGTTTTAAGACTACGTTTAGTGCTAGGTTCTACAGTCTTTATCGAACGGCCTTCGGAGGGAAGCGTCCGATTTATCCCAATTAAATCTTTAAATTGGCAGTATAGTATCTCATATAGTTAGCGAAAATATCAATAGAGCAAGCGAAAACAAGGCCTTTGGAGGGCTTTACCCGGATCATTCGAAGCGTTTTCGGGCCGAAAACGGCTTTGCGACACGTCATTCGAGCACACAGCTGCAAAAGGCTATGGTGCCGGGCCCGTGGTAGTAGGGCACTTCGGCCCGGTCGCAGACATCGGAAACCAGAAGCCCCGCTGCCTCCATGGACGGATAGACCTTCTCGGGAAATATGCAAGGCGCATCGGGATAGGTGCAACTCACACAGATGGTGCAGGCCCCCGCACCGAGCAACAAGAACTCTCCCTCCGAGCCCTCCGGCAACGGGCTCTCCTCCTCGGAGCGCGCCCAGATCGCCGCCGGCTTACCGGACGCGATCAGTCGGTCGAACAAAACCCGCGTCCTGTCGACATGCTCCCTCATACCGGCTTCGATCGCCTCATAATCGAAAGGATCCTCCATGAGAACCACCGTTTGGATCACGTGCCCCGTTTTGTAACGTCTCAGGAGAGCCTGAAAGTGATTCAGATCCCCGCAGGCGGGCGGGCACGACCAGCTCCTGTTGTAAGCGGCGCATTTGTCGGCGGCACACATGTCGCGCACCTCTTCGCGAGAGTCGAGCGACCCTGCATCGAAGCGACCGACTGCGGAAAAACCGCAGGAACATATGATTTCGCAAATATCCATCGCCCCATCATACCTTTTCACAGCCTTGCAACGCACACCCTTCGCATGCACGGTGCAAAATGCCCATATCCCGCAGCAATAAACAACAGCGGCTCACCCTGCCGGCAGCGGGGGTTTATATTTCGTGGATGAACAGGCCGCTTCTCGGCTTGGGCTCGAACCAGGTTGACTTGGGTGGCATCAGCTGTCCGTCGTCGGCAACCGCAAACAACTCGTCCAGCGTGCAGGGATAAAGCGCAAAGGCGACTCCCCCACCCGTCTCGATATCCTTATGATCGGAAGGGCGTGCATGATCGGCACGTGACTTGAGTTCCTCCAGACCCCGTACCCCGCCCACGTAGGCGATACGCTTGCTCGAACGGGGGTCATCGACGCCGAGAATCGGAGCCAACACCAGATCTTGCAGGACTGAAACATCCAAGCCCCCGACCACGTCGGCGGGACGGCGGCTTTCATCCACGGTCAACTTATACCAGAAGCCGTCGAGATACATCGAAAGTTCGCCACGCCGCGACGGCCTATGAACCT
>DOMT01000225.1:1338-2327 GCA_003509825.1 Coriobacteriia bacterium | reverse complement strand
CCGGGTTTTTGGGAGCCGATGGTGCAGGCCGCCGCGGCGCGATGATGGCCGTCGGCGATATAGAGCGCATCGAGGGCTTCGAAGCCGGCTCGGATATCCTCGGTTACCTGCGGGTCATCCACACGCCACACGGTATGTGACACACCGTCGGGCGACACGAAATCATAAAGCGGAGTCGTGTTTGCAACGCTGCGGCTTACCGCCGCATCGATTTTAGCCTGCGCCCTGTAGGTCACCAGCACCGGTCCGGTCTGAGCCGAAAGCACCTCGATATGCCTGATGCGATCCTCCAGCTTGAAATGCCGGGTGTTTTCGTGTCGTTTGAGCACACCCGAGCTGTAGTCATCCACGGCTATGCAGGCGACGACGCCCACCTGCGCATGCCCGTCCTTTGTAAGCCTGTAGAGAAAATAACAAGGGTCCTCTTCGGCGACATACACCCCTTCGGCCTTATCGTCACCGAACAGCTCGGCCGCACGCGCGTACACCTGTGCGTCATATTCACTCACGGAATCGGGAAACAGCGCGGCGGTTTTATCGATGCGGAGAAAGGAGAGCGGGTGCCTATCCACCTCCGCCCCGGCCTCATGGCGATTGAACACATCATAGGGAAGCGCGGCTACTTCGGCCGCGAGGTCGGGGCGAGGACGACAACACGCGAAGGGTTTAACATCGGCCAAGAGATTCTCCTGTCATTGTATGTAAGCAACGGTCTCAAACAGAGCTTTTTGCATTGTACTAGTCTATCGCGAATCGGCTTTACGCGACACGAAAAGACGTCGTGCGGGTGCAGAAAACGCGCGACAAACGGCGGCGTGATAACGGTCGGAAAATTTGATGTTAATTTGTCCTAACACAGAACACTATAAGCTATACTGAAGCAAATATATGTATGATAGCAGCTCATGCGCTATGGATGAAACGGAAGCCATGCCAGCCATATTGGACAGAGCTATAACGGTGGGGGCGCGCCCCGCAACACTCAGAAG
>DOMT01000225.1:0-1321 GCA_003509825.1 Coriobacteriia bacterium | reverse complement strand
TTTTTTGGCGGCGCGGGCGTGTCCACGGAAAGCGGCATCCCCGACTTTCGCAGCCGCGACGGTCTGTACAATCTCAGCTACGACTACCCACCCGAAACGATTCTCAGCCACAGCTTCTATCTACGATTTCCGGATGTTTTCTGGCGTTTTTATCGGGAGAAGGTACTTGTTCCCGCACTGGCTGCAAAACCCAACGCCGCTCACGAAGCCTTGGCAAGGCTGGAGGCCGACGGTCATCTCAGCGCCATCGTCACCCAAAACATCGACGGCCTGCATCAAAAGGCGGGTTCGAACCGGGTGCTGGAGCTACACGGCAGCATTCACCGCAACTACTGTGAGTCATGTCATGCATTCTATCCGGCCGAAGCCGTGCTGAAGCTTCTTGAAAAGGACGAAATCCCCCGCTGTACGAGACCCGGATGCAAAGGGCACATCAAGCCCGACGTCGTGCTCTACGAGGAGCAACTTAACGGCGACATCCTCGACGCGGCGATCGAGAGTATTTCGGCAGCGGAAGTGATGCTGATCGGCGGCACCTCCCTGGTGGTCAATCCCGCGGCAGGTTTGGTGGGGCTGTTCTCAGGCAAACCCCTGGCGGTCATCAACCGCGACGAAACCACGAGCGATCACAACGCGGATCTACTGTTCAGAGAAAACATCGGCAGGGTACTCGGCGAACTCTATCGCTGAGATGGCGCTTTTTCGCATAGTTTGCTATCATATTGCCTCAGCATGACCTTTGTAGCCTAAATGTAATCATGGAGACTTATGCTCTTATCAAAAACGGTCGGAAGAAAATCGGGGGGCGTGGTTCGCTCTGTCCTCATCGTATTCCTGGCGCTGATTCTTGCATTGATATTGCTGCCGCTCACACCGGGTGATGCCTACGGCGTTACTTCTGCGGAGAAGCAGGCGGAGGCCGATGAGCTGGTTAAACAGATCGACATCTTACAGACCGAACTCAACGATGTTCATAGAAAGCTGAGTGAAGCGCTTGCCGCGGAGAGTGCGGCCATACAATTGAAGGATGAGGCGGTNNGAGGCGGCGCGCGAGGAAGCCGCGGTGAAGCGAACCTCCGATCTGCAAAAACAACTCGGAGAACGCGCGGTGGAAACCTATCGCAACGGCTCCGTCAGCTATCTGGACGTGCTGTTCGGTGCCCACAGCTTCACCGAGTTCGTCACAAGTTGGGAGATGATATCGCGCATCAACGACCGTGACGTACAGCTGACCGAGGAATCCAAAGCCGCACGCAGGGAGGCGGAGGATGCACGACAGCTCTACACCGAGCAGGAGCGTATCGCCACACAAAAGAAAAAT
>DOMT01000005.1 GCA_003509825.1 Coriobacteriia bacterium | reverse complement strand
CGACGGCCGATACCTTTGCGGCGGCCACCGTCACCTCTAGATTTCTGCTCAGTTCAACCCCGTTGGCGTCAAGATATTCGGGCTCGGGCAGCGTTACCGTTCCTTTCACCGTGAGGGTTTGTGCATCCTGCCGGGCCGGATCGTAGTCCGAAACACTCCACTGCACCTCAGCAGGCACCGTACGCGTACCCGCCACCTTATCGCCCTTGATCGTCAGGGGGAGGGTCTTTGGCAAGCCGAGTTTTTCAGGCGTCACCTCGGCCCCGTTCGGCTGCCTCTGTATGGTTGGCCAGGCAACGGAAACGAGCTTTTCTTTGTCTCTGACAAAGGCGGCCCAGGTCTCGGTACTCGCCGACGTTTCGGAATTATCCTGATAGCGCACCCTACTTTTAACCCAGGTGGTCTTTTTCAGCTGCCAGGTTTTCTCCTGCGCTTCGACGCGCTCGGTCAACGCCATATTCTGTAGCTTTTGCCGTGTGTCCGCCATGGAATAAAAGACAACGGTTGTAGCATGTTTGGCCTTGTTGGGATTTTGCAGGGCGACATCCAAGNNCCCCTTTGAAATAGACCGGCGCAACATCGGCGGTAAAAGAGCCGTTTATCGGCAATTCGGTGCCTGCGGCCTGCCCGTTTGCCACGATAACCGGCCGCGCCATATTGAACGCGGCTTTAAGAGAAGTTGAAAGCGGCACTCCGTTTTGATCGATGCCTTCCGGCTTTGTCACCGCACCGTTCATAACATAGCTGTTGCCGCCTACGGCGTTACCCNNCCTTCAGGTCCTCGGTGTACTTTCGAGGTGCCGTCCAAGTTACAGCAGAGCTTACGGTCGGGTTTTTCTCATTGTCGAGTTGCAGGGTAACGCTGTCCGGCAAGCCGAGTTTAGCCAAAGCGATACCGGGATTCAGACCCGTTTTGTCGCCGGGAGCGGCTACACTCTGTAGCTTTGCAGCGCTCACATTCACCTGCAACTCTCTTGCCAGCGCCAGGGAGTTGGCGTTACCCACATCGCCGGGTAAACGCACCGTTCCCTTTGCCTTGACGCTGTGGGCCACCAGGCTCTTTTCATCGTGATCGGCAACCGTCCACGACACTTTGGCGTCAACGGTGTCCTCGGCCTCAAAGAGCTCGAACTCCCAGATGGTAGGCGTGTCGTTACCCCTCCAGTCATTCAGCTTGAGCCGCCATCGGGTTGCGGAGCAGGGCGCGTCGAACGTATACCCGACGGTCTTGCCCGCATTGGAGCCCGAGCTTGTTCCGGGGATCTCCTTATCGGAATAGCTGTATGCCCTATTCCAAGTCTTTCCGTCGTTAGAGCACTCGATGTCAAAGGCGGTTAAGCGGCCGGTCGTATTGCCGGTGGGCGATCCGAAGGCGTTGATTCCCGCCTTATAAATTGTTCTGGGAGCCTCAAAAGTCAGCGTGAGATAGGTATCGCCTTTGCGGGCGGCGGCAGCTGTTGCCCAACGCGTGCCGTAATTGCCATCCAGAGCCTTTATTGCGTCATAGTTCGATGATATGAAGTTGTTGGTAGAAACCTCGATAGCCTGCGGCGCTATATTTTTCTGCGGATCTGCTCCCTCACACACAACCTCCACGCTCGACGGTAGACCGAACGCCGCCACCTGCGTTCCACTCTTGAAAGGCCCCTTGTCCGTCGGCCACTTGATACTCTTTGCTGTCTTTTGCTCCACTTTCACGTTGAACCGAGGGGTGGTTGCAACATGGGTGTACGAGCCGCCGGTGCCCATCCAATTTGCGTCCGTCGCTTTTGCGGTAACGGTGACTTCCTGGTTGCCGGCGCCCACATTCGCCGCATTCACCTTTAAGCTCAGTACTCCCGTTTTGCCGTCGGAATTAACCTGCAGGCTGCCCGTTCCCGGCAAGGTGCTCATCGTGATATCGGAATAGGTGCCCGGCGCAAACCCGTCGGTGGCAACGCCGAAGGTAACCGTTTGAAGACCTTGCCTGCCGGTAACGACCTTCCCCGATTGCGGGCCGGTTACCGTCATCGAGCGCTTTTTAACGAACGCCGCCCAGGTCTCCGCACTGTTATTGGGGTCCGAGGGGCTGTTTACTATCTGCGCACGTGTTTTAAACACAGCGTCCCCGGTAAGGGCGAAGGTCTTTGATTCCTCCGTAAAAGAAGTTACATTCATGGCCGCATTTTGCCCGGTTTGCGAAAACCAAACCGCCGAGTTCGGATCGGTGTCTTTATTCGGGTTGCTCACGGTAACATTGATGTTGCCGCCGAACTTGATCGGGGTATAAAAGTTCTGCACCGGTTGTGACCAATCGGTGATGGAATGATTGACCTCCCTGCCGTTTGCCTTGATGACCGGTTGATCGAGCTTCACCGGGTCGATCACGATGGTGAGTTCATTGCTCGTTTTCTTTTTATTGGCGCTGTCCCAGGTATTGTTTTCGGCGGTAACCTTGAATTTGAGCGTACCGGATTTGGTAGGCGTTCCGTGGATCACGCCGTTTTCGAGCTTGAGTCCGTAACTCTCCACGTTCGTCTTGGTGGCACTGTTTTCATAATCCCACTTCAGGGGCAATGCGCTGGACGCGTCAAGCTCCTGGTAGTACTCCCGACCCCGCGTTCCCTTCGGCAGCGTGCCGTTGCTATTGATGGTTACGCCGAAGTTGGTCGCATACATCTGCTGGACTTCGGCATCACTGAGCGCACCTTCACGTAGCAGGATGTCCGCGGCATCCATATCGAGACCCTGCACCTCCGCCTCGAGGTCTCTACCCACCTGGGTAATGACATCTCCCTGCATACCTTTACTCAAGTCAACGTTAGCCGTGGTCAGTTTCTGCCCGTTTTTATAGTAGGTGACCGTATTGTTTTCCCTATTGAACACAGCGGTGACCATAGCCCACCAGTTGCTGCTGTCATTCAGATCGCTCCAGTAAAAACCCAAATCAAACAATCTGATATCGCTCTTGCCGTTGTAGCGCCCTCCCCCGACGGGATGGAGGTTTGCATACATACCGCAAGCGCCCGTTGGGTTTCGGTAGGCATACATCGCATACCCCGCATTCGGATCTCCCGAGGCCCATGTTTTATTGCCAAACATCGTGGGATCCGCCAGCTGTCCGCCATTGCCGTTTTTAATACTTGCGGTATACGAAAGGGTGAAGCTCTTTTTATAGTCGAACTGACCGACAAAGTCCTCCAGTTTCAGCGCCGAACTGTGATAGATCCAACGGTACTTTCTGCTGATCGGTTTTCCGTTGCGCTTCCAGGCCGGAATAACGTCTATCACACCGGAAGTCGTACTGAAGAAACCTTCCTTTTTATAGAAATGGCTTTCGTCAACGGTCGGATACGCCGTCTGTCCCGGCACGGCGTAGACGTTTTGCACGCTGCCGTCGAGGGGAACGAAGAAGTTGGCTGTCTTTCCTGCATCGCGCACCGGCAAATTGAAGGTCTTCGTGGTTGTTCCGTTAAGACCTCTGGCTCTCACCGTAAACTTCGTGCCACCGGCGTTAACCGTCGTAGGCGTTCCGGAAATGACCCCCGATTCCGAGATTGAAAGTCCCGCCGGCAAAGTGCCGCCGGAGTGCTCCCAGGTTGCAGTCTCATCCGCATCCACGAGCTCCAGCTTGGTAAGATATTGCCTGCCTGCCGAAGCGTCGGGCAGCGTCTCCGTTTTGATCGTAAACGCTCCCCCGTTGGACAAAGACCTGATCTGATCGTCCGTCATGGCACCGGGACGCATCACGAAATCCTGCATATAGAAGGATATGAAATCCCCGTGGTCGCTTCCGTTGTTGAGCGGCCCCTGCTTGCCGGTGATGATATTTTCCGAGGAGTTGTAGCTCTGTCCTATAAAGGTTCTATTGCCCGCCTTTATGCCTTCCTTGAGATCAAGCGTGACCTCACCGACCTTCTTCCCGTCCGCATAATAACGCAGCTTGTTATGCTTTTTGTCGAAGACGGCCGCAATATGCACCCATTTGTTCTTTTCATTAACACTTTCGGAGTAGGCATAATCTACGATCTTCGTCTGTTTATGATTGCTGCCTCCGGTGACCGCATTGAGCTTGATCTGTCCGTCTTGTAAAAAGAACGAAAAACCGTAATTGTCATAGCTGGCGAAGTCCATGTTGCTCATGATCTGCGGCCATCGACCGGTGCCCTGCTCAACACTTGCACGCCTGATCTTCGTCCTGAATGCCACCGTGAAATCCTGGTTGTAATTGAATGCGTCATCGCCTCCGAGGTCCACGAATGCGTTGACGTTGTTGTNNCGTGTCATTGTCCCGGTTGTCACCGTCATAGCCTAGGCGTATGGCCTGCCTGCCGTTAACACCCGCCACGTAACGCGGGGTTGCCGTCACCGAAGTCGCACTGGTTTTGGGGTTAACCGCCGAAACCACGTTCACCTTTTCGGGAAAAGCAAGATCGTTGTTGACCGTGCCGTTAAAACTTAGGGAGTACGCCTTAAAAGATCTGTCGGCATCGGGATTCGTGCTTGCCTTGAAGCGTCTGATGATCGGCTGCCCTACCTTCTGATACGAACTGTAGGGATAAATGCGTATCTCATAGGTCCAGCCGCTATTGAGCCCGTCCACCGTTTGCGTGTAGGTGGTTTTTTGCCTGTTGGCAGGCATCATGAAGTCGGACCACTGCTTGAACCTACGCTGCAGCGTCTTACCTTTTTTGAGCTGCGGATCCTTGTTACCGGTTATTTTGATGGTTTTACCGTCGCCCACATCCGCCGCGTTGATATCCCAAAACTCCACCAGATACGATTGCACCACCTCGTTACCGGGGTTGTTACCCGGCATGACCGCCTGGTCGAAAGCCATGGTGAGGTTGCCGTTGTTCAGACTGGCGAAGCGAATCTCCGGATTATCGGGCCACACGGGTGCGGTTGCCTGCTTTTTTCGGTTTTCGACCGTGTAAGGTCGCTCCGCACTCGGGGAGGTATCGAAGGTCCAGGTCTGGGGGATCTTCTGGATACCCGCGCTCGAACCGCCGAAGACGTCGAAGTCATAATTGGTGATGGTGACCTTGGAGCCTTCGGCCTCGACGATGATACCCTGAGCGGAGCCGTCCACGGCATCCTTGGGATGACTGTCGTTGCCGGTCGCGTTGTAGTTGCGCCCGATGTAGCCGCCCGTGTAGCCTCCGTTGCTCGGCTTGCCGGCCGTCCCCGTTACCTGAGCCGTGGCCGCGGGATTCGTATATTCACCGTCGGTATTGCCGATCTCCACATAATTGAGCGACGGCACATTAACCGTGGTGTAGCCGCCCTTCATCTGCCATATCGCCCGAGGGTCCTGGTTGGGAATGTGGATGTGTCCGCCGAAAGCCACAACCTGCGGATCGTTTTTGAAAAAGAAGTTGTTCGGATTATTGCCGAAGCTGCTGGTGCCCCATTCGTTGGAGGACAAAAACGTATTTTCGATAGGCCAGTGGATCATGACGAAGATCGGCTTGTTGGGATCTTCCATCTTGGCGTTGTCGATACGCTGCCGCAACCACTTCTTAACCTCGGCGGAAAACACGTCGCCGGTGGTGTCCGTCTTGCCCTTACTGAACCAGCGATCGCCCACACTGTAGGGGTCGTTGCCGTTCTTCGAAAACCTATCGGTTGCATCCCCCGACCCCACCGTTATGAAGTGGTAGCCGTTTATCACACGGTCCTCGTTGTTACCGAATCCGGTAAAGTCGTTGAGCGTGGAGCCGTCGTTGCCCCAGGGATGTATCATCGACCAGGCGTCATGATTGCCGGTGGCCGCCACCAGCACCGGAAGCTTCTTGCCGTTGGCGGCTGCCTTCACATCCTTATGCGGCGCCCATACGCGCCCCTTGATCGTATCGAAAAAGCTACTCCACTCACCGGATTTGCCGAGGTCGGTGATGTCGCCCGTGAGCGCCACCGCGTCCATCTTCTTACCCGCAAACCAGTCCAGCGCCTTTTTGAAACGCTGTTCGTTGGGGTAGGTTTTGTTGAGCGCACCGGCACCCGTCCAGTCCGTATAACCGAGGTGGATATCGGAAAGCACGCCGAAGGTGACCTTCTGTGAGCCCGCGGCCCTGAGCGACACCCCCGAACTTGCCGCCCGCAGGGCGAGGCCCGGTATGCCGACACCGAAGCCGTCGGGAGAGAACTCCGAAGTTTTGTTGATGAGTTCAGACGTCTCTCCGGATACCTGATCGCCGACGGGGACCTGATTGCCTGCGGGAGCTGCCGAGGCCCCTTTATCGTAGGCCGTCTCTTCTGCCACCGCCTCCAAGGCAACGGCCGGAGGGGTCATGCTTGCCACTATTGCGCCAGTAAGAACAATCGCTACGAATTTTCGAAAATATCCCATGCTATCTTCCACTCCATATTCGAGTTCACGGTACACGCAATGGAATATCGTACCCACGCCGGGTTAATAGAGAATCAAAGTACTGTAATGATTTCGCAAAACCGGGAAGCATCAAAACATAGTTATCGGCCGCTGGTCGTTTTATCGGATCGCGGCCCAAAAAGCGCGTAACGGGGGACGGAGGAGTGTTACACTCTAACCCTCTTCACCGCTCCGAAGCAGCGGAGCGAACCCTATCTCACGCTATTTCCCTCACCATCACGGTGTTAAAGATCGACCATCGAAAGTATAATCTCCAGCGCTTTTCTCTGAACGTGACGACCTTCTCGGCAGCGCCTTCAGAAGTTATATCAGCTCCACGTCAAAGGAGTGGTTGCGAGAGGGGGATAGGGGGCTTGCCCTTCTTTGAGCATGTTTTCGTTCACCCAGTCCAGGCCGACGAATACGGCAATGTCGGCTGTGACGTAGCCCCATCCCGGGTAATCGGTGATACAAAAATAGCTTTCTACATTACCCATTAGGTTACCGACCGCACGGGCCTCGGCCTCGAAATCCGCACTTTGATAGACTATCCATGTGCCGTCGTGCGGTGCTTGCGCTGTCTGGGAGGCGGTGGGGCTAAAACCTTGTCTCGTCAGTCTTTCGGCTGCCGTCGTAGCCGCACCGTCAACGGCGCTGCTGTTATACACCTTGAGATGAACGGCCTCCTCGGGTATCGATTCCTTCTTGGTAGTATCATACTGCTCTTCGATCCTCACAGCGGCCGCTTCGTCGAAGGGCTCCATCTGAAAGACGGTTGTTTTATCATAGCCCGGTATCGGCGGGTAACTGCGGCCCGATTGCGCGTACACATCAAAAGCGGAGGAGCTCACTTTATCGAGGCCGAGAACAATGAGAATACCCTCGTCGGAAAATCGTTCGTTCGGTTTTTCTCTATCGGAAGTGTTTACCAGCTTAAATCCTAAGAGGCTCTGCAGCTCCGAGGCTTGCCTATAAAGCCTTTCGCTGCTGCCGGAAACCCATATCATCGACTCGGGGGATTCCGATGTGAGCGAATTTCCTATATCTATCGTGTAGCCGTTTTCATAGCGATAGCCTGTATCTATGAGCTTCTCGCCCACCAAGGTGGCAAAGCCTCCACGATCCGTACCGTTTCTAATGCATATCGGTGTGATTGCGCTGTCGCCGGATGCCTGCTCATTGATTCCACCGGCAGTGCCTTGGCTTTCTTCGCTCAACGCACGTTCATCCACACGCTGGCAGGCACCGATAAAGAGAGCGAGCGCAAAAGCAACAACCATAGTCAAACCGATGGAAATCGCCTTGACAACGTCCGACCTACGAAGACCAATCACATGCTCCTCCGTCTCCTGTTGTTAGTTCCGCAGTTCCAAAAGCTTGGTTTTGAGTTCGCCNNTCTATGCGGGCCAGCTCCATCTCGGCTTCGGCGCGTTTTTGGCGGCCTTCCTTTTGTATCTGTACCACCTCATCGAGTGTGTCGATGAGGTTTTTGTTGGTGATCTGCAGGGTCTCGATGTCCACGATGCCGCGCTCGCTCTCACGGGCGGTCTCGACGGTGGCCGTTTTGAGCGCCTCGGAGTTCTTGCGCAGCAGCTCGTTGGTCATGTCGGTCACTTCGCGCTGGGCCCGTGCAGCCTGCTGGCTGTGGTCCACGCTGAGCGCCAAAACCATCTGCGACTTCCACAGCGGAATGGTATTTACCAGCGTCGACTGGATCTTCTCGTTCATCAGGGCATCGTTGTTTTGAATCAGGCGGATCTGCGGCGCCATCTGGATGGAGATCGTGCGTGTGAGGTCGAGGTCGTGCAGCTTCTTGGAGAAGCGATTGCAAAGACTAGCCAGATCGTTGGCGGCTTGCGCATCCTCAGGTAAGCCGCTGAGCTGGGCTTTCTCTCGCAGCGCGGGAAGCTCCGTCTCTTCGGTCTCCTTGAGTTTCTTCTTGCCGGCCAAAATGTACATGGTCAGCTCTTTGAAGTACACCACGTTTTGCTCGTACATCTTGTCCAGTGTGGAGATGTCTTTAAGCAGCGTAACCTGGTGGTCTTCCAGCGTGTGCACGATCTGCCCGACGTTGTTTTCCACCGTGGCATAGCGGCTCTTGAGTGCGGTGACCTTGTTGGAACCCTTTTTGAAGAGGTTGGCGAAAAACCCGCCGCTCTCCTCGTTGATATCGAAGCTCTTGAGTTCGGTGACCAAGCTACTGAGCATACCGCCCACCTCGCCGAGGTCCTTGGAGCGCACGTTGTTGAGTGCGCTTTCCGAAAACGTCGTCATCTTCTTCTGGGCGCTGGTGCCGTATTGCATGACGAGCGTGGAGTCGTGGATGTTGATCTGCGCGGCGAAGTCGTCCACCTGCTTTTGCTCGGCGGGCGTAAGCTGGGCGCGCTCCGCGAGCTCGCCGGTTTTCATCGACTGCGGCACTGCCAGGGCAGAGGCTGCACCGGTTTCCAGGGTCAGCTCGGGCACGGGGCCTACATCGAGAATCAGTTCGGGTTCGTTACTCATTGCCATAACCTCCGGGTTTCCCTCTACATGCTAACGGTTCGCCTGAGCAAGCCTTGCCCCGGGCGCTTACTGCACCGATCCGGGCTGATCGATCTTAAACGTCTTGCCCGTGAGCCCCTCTTGCTCCAACATCTTTTCCAACACATCGATATCCGTGGCAACATCCATGGTGTCGTGTGTGAACAAGCTCTCCAAAAGATTATTGAACGCCACGTTGATGGTGTCCATCGAGCGTTCTATCTCCGCCTTCGTCTGCCGTACGTTTAGCGGCTCGAAATCCATCCTATCATACTGTTGATATTTCTCCACCAACTTGAGCGTAATGGGCAGGTAGTGGTTCATGAACTTGCGCGTGTCGGGCAGCTTTTCAGGGTAGCGCTCCACGTAGGTGAAGATGCGGCCGACGGTGCCCTCCAAGGTGTCGAGTTTGGCACTGATCTCCTCGCCGGGAATCGCATCGTTGGCGCTGCGGATCTTTCGGATGATCGCCTTGCCCTCATTGCGAAAGCGCTCGATATCCGCGGTGGTGGGATCCTCGAGCCGCAGGCGGCGGGCCTCCTCTTCCTCGAGTTTCCTACGACGGGTTTCCTCAGCCGCCAGATAATGCTCGTAGGTGTCGTGCCCCCACATCACCTGCTGCATATCGGGGTCGGTGCGCAACTCGGGCAGCAGGTTTTTCTCCTGTATCTTGCGCAGGTCGCGCTTAAGCTGCTTGGGGGTCTGCCCTACCCCGGCTGCCAGCGTATTGATGTCACACGTCTTTTCCTGCTGCAGCCTCTCAATCACCCGGGTAGCGCGTTCGGCCAGCTTGTACTTACCGATGCCGGTGCCCAGAAGAACGGCGCCACCAAGGGCGATGATCCCGGATCCGGCAGCCAGCACCAGGCTTACGGTAGACCACACCGACCCTAAGCTCCCAAGCCCTACTGCAAGAAAGATGATCGCTATCAGCCCGAAGATAAACGTGCCGAGCGAACCGAGGACGATCCGCGGCAAACCACGGGGGATACGACGCTTGGCAGGCTTGGGCGCACTCCATGACAGCGCCTGGGGAGTTGCCTGGATCGGTCGGTTTCGCGAGGGTGGACTATAGCTGTTCGTCGGGGTCGGCGGACGGTAGTTCCGCTCCGTCTGCGAGTTACCCGTCTGCGGACCGTCCTGCTGTTCATCGCCCTGGGAGCGGGAACCGAAAACGAAGGTGTTGAACGCATCGCTCGCAACATCCTTGAGCTCGGACACGCCGCCATCCTTCAGGGCCTTCTTGATGATGCCCTCTATCGACTTGCTTTTGTCATACCGATCGTTTTTACCCAATGTGTATCCTAGCACCACCATAACGAGCAGATTAGTGCACCCATTATACAAGCTCTCACGTGCACTTGCGGGGCAAGGTTTCATTCGTTCACTGATTGTTGGCGAGGTATGCGGGCAGCGGCAAAACGATCTTTCGGAAAGTCGAACCGGGCGATGCAGGACAGGTCTTACCCTCAAAGCCCCTGCCTAACCGGACCCCCTTATCACAACCACCCACGATGGGAAGCAACTTCACCGGTTAAACCGCGAATGTAAAAGGATTTTGATAGACATTCGCACGGTTTTATCGCACCATGATGCCAATAAAACAGGAGGTTCGAACTTGGACGTGGGTCAAAAGCTTAAAAACGCGAGACATGCCGCAAGCCTGACACAGGAAGACGTTGCGGAGAAAATCGGCGTGAGCAGGCAAACGCTCTCCAACTGGGAGAACGGCAGATCCTACCCCGACATACGCAGCGTTATCGGCCTCAGCGATCTTTACGCCATCTCTCTTGACGAGCTGTTGAAAGGAGATAGAAAGATGACCGAGCATCTGGAAAAAAGCACCGATGTGGTGAGCAGCAAACAAAAACTCAGCCGATTGATTCTACTCATTTCATATCTCGTGATCTGGGCGGTATCCGTCCTCGGGTTTTGGGTGGGTACCGACTCGGATGAGGCAATGGGGTATGCCCTGCTCGTCTTTTATCTCGTGTTACCGCTGAGCACCTTGATTGTCTCCATCTTCATAGGCAAGGATGGTGCCTGGGGCAATAGCAAATGGCTCACAATCCTGTTCTTCGGCATCATGTATATGCTGACGGAATATATAACCTTCTCGCTGGCAAACATGATTACCTTCGATACGTTGAACTTCCCCGACTTCGGCGCTTTCTTCCCGGGAGCCGTCATCTCGGCAATCGGAATCGGTGTCGGGACGCTGATGCGCAAGCCGTGGNNAAGATCGGGAGAAACGTAGGGTTTCTCATCGCCCTTTTATGAAAGCGAAAAATTGATAAGCCGTTGAGCTGCCGGTTTAAAAAATGGCGCTCAGTAGACTAGCATATATTAATGCTAGAACCTCACGTTTCTCCCATTCCCATGCATCATGGACTGAGGGAGTGGCGGAAGTGGGAGATTGCCTTATCAGGTGAGAGGCAACGGGTGAGGGAGGTGATCGATCGGGTGAGAGGTGAGGGGGGTGATCAATATACGAATTTATGTAAATTTATATTCCGATATTCTGAATTCGTGCCGAATCATCCGTGTTCCTATGTTAGATTGATTAGCAAATAACGGATCGGCAGCAGCGGCCTTCACTTCCAACGCAGGCACGTGGTTGCAGCAGGAGCGAGAGGAGCGCGCCCAGGTACAAAACAGTCGATAACCAGGCTTCATCGAGCTCCGGCCGTCGCACTCGAAGCGGCGAAATAACGGGCTCGGAAAAGCCAAACACACAGCCAGATAACGTAATAGCGAGTGAAAGTCGCCGGGAGGCGACGATGAGTACGATACGAGGTAAGTAAACAATGAGCAGGTTAAAGCAACTGATCGCCAAGATACTTGTTGTGTCGTTGGTGGTCTGCGGAGTAAACATCAGCGTCCTTTCGGGGGCGAGTGCATACGCCGGCGAGCAAGAGAGCGGTCAAACCATCGTGCCGATCGAGGAGCTGCTTGCAGGCGAGAGCGAAGTCTATGAAGAACTCATCGGGGACCAGGAGAGTATTCAGGGCACCGATGACCGTGTGAGGGTTACCGACACCACGGCCTTTCCGTTTTCAAGCGTGGTGCGCACCGAGCTGCAGGTAACGGATGGCGCCTTGAGTTCCGGTAGCGGCACCGTAATCGGCAAAAACACCATTCTCACCGCCGGCCATGTAGTGTCGGCATACAAGCCCCAATATAGCTGGAACCACGTCGTCCCCGGAAAAAACGGCAGCGAATACCCCTTCGGAAGCTTTCGCATCAAGGCGGTTTACCAATACCCCGGCGCAGACATCGGCATCATAGTGGTACACCCCAACGACAAGGGCCAAAGCATCGGCGATGTTGTGCCGATCATGCCGATCAAACAAACCGCAGCCGTCGGAGAGAGCATCATGGTGCCGGGCTACAGTGGAGACAAGAGCAGCCAACAGTGGGTGTGCAAGGGTAAGATCGTCGCAGAAAACGCCACACAATGGCGCCATGACTNNCGGCAACTCGGGCGGTCCGGTCTACAACAAGAACAACGAGGTGATCGGTGTTCACGTGAGCGGAACCAGCACCAGCAACGGTGCGACGAAAATCACGGGTGGGATGTATGAGTTTGTGAAAAAGCACCTGGACGCCGACGCGC